>CANQCE010000001.1 GCA_947589655.1 uncultured Clostridia bacterium
GCGAAACTCTTTTTTCTTGTCCGCCCTCCAAAATCACGGCAAACTCTGGCTGCATCTGCGCCAGCATGGATATTGCCCTGCGCGTTCTATCCACAGCAAGCCCTTCAAAAATTTTGCCAATGCCATACAGAGCAATGACCATAAGCCCTTCAAGATGCTCGCTGACAAACGTTGCACCCACCACAGAGATTGTAAGCAACAAGTTCTCGTTGATTATGCCGCGAAAAAGTTGCGTGATTGCTTTGTAATAAGTTTTGTATCCCAAAATGAGTGTCGAGGCAACATACAATGTCCAATACGCCCATGTTGGCATTTTGACGAAAAATATAATTAAGCCAATTGCAATGCCAACCGCAAGGCAGGCGATATCAAAGCATAGCCTTACCCTGTTTTTTGACACTTTTTCGGTCTTTTCATAGATTCTTGCTTGCGGCTCTAGTGTTTTTGTAAGTTCCACAATGTTTTGCAGCGCCGTTTCTGGACTGTCACTTTCAAAAGCAAGTGTAGATTTAACAAAATCTATCTGCGCGTTTGAAACGCCGCTAAGTTTGTTAATTTCTTCTTGTAGCCCTCGTGCGCAATTTGGGCAATCCAGCCCCTGAATTTTAACAACTTTTTTCACTTTTTCGCCTCCAAAATGTGCGTTTTGCAAAGTTTAAACACCTGCAAAACATGACTATCATCAAGGCTATACCAAACCTCTTTTCCGCTTTTGCGCCCTTTTATAAGTTTCATCTCTTTTAAATTTTGCAGTTGATGCGAAACCGCCGATTTTGTCATGTTGAGAATTGCCGAAATATCACAAACGCACAGTTCATGCCTGCAAAGCAAGTTGATAATTTTCAATCTTGTGCTGTCCGAAAGTGCCTTGTAAAAATCTGCCATGTCCAAAAGCAAATCTTCTTCCAGCATATCTTTTTGCGCCAACGCCACATTGTCTTCATGTATAACGTTGCAGTCGCACGCCCCACATTTACATCTGGTCATTTTTCCTCCTAATATAATGCTTGTCAAAATCATATTTGTTGAAGAATTTATCAACCATTTTTAGTTGAATAATTGTTCAACTATTATCAGTATAGTTGAATAACCGTTCAACTGTCAAGCAAATAATAAAAAAACTTGAAAATTTTTCAAGTTAAAATGCAAATTTTTAAAATGACAATTTTGGCGGCTTTTACATATTTATTAAAGAAAAATAAATTCGGAGGAAATATGAGCAAAATGAAATTTGTTGCAGGTGACGAGCAGGGTCCACGCACTTTTGCACAAAGAATTTTTCATAAATTGGAAGACTTGCCACTGGAAACAAACACCAGAGGCAAGATGTTCTTCTGCTCTGGCGAGCAGACACCAGAAGATGTTTTTTCGCCAGCGGTGAAAGAACAAAAGAAGGTCAAATCTGCGGCATCAGAGCAAAATAGCGGCGAGCAGGCAGAGAAAATTTACTCGCAAATGCAGGCGCTTGACGGTTTGTATGAAAATTTGCAGCGGTTAAACGCAGAAACAAGGGACGATTTTAGAGAACTTCGCCAAGAACTTGAAATTGTCACCTTTGCAATGGGACGGATTGCACAAAATCTTTCACGCCCACGCCGCCCAAATCCGCCGCAAAATCTGCCACCAATAAGAGATTTTTGCCAAGGGCTTGTTTTTACAAACAGATATTTGCGTGATATTTTGTGGAATTTGCGTGTGCTGATGCGTTCTGTAAACAATCAAAACACACAACTGCAACTTTTTATAATCTACACAACTCTGTCCGCCCAGCGTCAGCAACTGGCCGAAATGCAAGCCAACTGCCGATAAAAAAGCACCTCGCAAAAGAGGTGTTTTTCTGTTTTTTAACTAAGCCTTTTTAACTCTGCCAAGGGTATTGTTGTCCGATTTTCTATCTTGCAACTCTTTTACAGGGTTTGCCTTGGTTTCAAAGCGATAGTCTTGCCCAAATTGGCTGATATGTTCCTCAACGATAACGTGCCCTGCCTCCTCGTTTGGCTTTGTGTTGACCTTGTTTTGATATTTAAAGAAGTTTGCCGTGCTTGGAACATCGTTCACATCCACATACCCCTCGCGATAGGCGGTGTTTTCCACTGTGCCACGCAAAATTTTGCGGATATACTCTGTGTTGCTCTTGAACGAAATAAGTTCTGGGAACTCTGCCTCTGGGATGACGTCTTGCCAATCTTTTTTCTCATATTTTCGCAAATTTTCAAGCGATGCATGAAGATGCGCAATCTCTTGCTCAAAAAACCTTTCCCAGATTTTCTTGACATTTGGGTCGCTTTCATCACTGAGCATGGAATAATACAGATAACATTCAATATATTCATGCATAAGGCACATTTCAAACCAACTTGGGTTTGGGTCGATAAGGCTGCCATATTGTGAAACATGCTGTTCTTCAACCATGCCAATTTCGGTGTAAAGTTCTCTGCCCTTTTGGTTCTTGTAGAATGCGCCAAGGTTCATATAATAGTTCATGGTCTGCTGCTCAGCGGCAGTGATGATGCTCACTGCGCATTTTGTGAACGAATCCGCCTTTTTGTTGTTGATTGGTTGCCTCACGCTGTCATATGGGTGGCGATGATGCGAAATTGTTGGTCTGCCTGGCGTAATTTCGGTGTAATCGCCCACATAATCCTCCGCCTTTGCGCCCATATCGGTCTCTAAAAGGTTGGAATAGCGATAGAGGTGGTCAAAATCCTCCAAAAGTGCAAAATCCAGCGCTTCCTTCACATGCTTGTCCTTCACATGCTGCGCCAAAAAAGCAGTGAGGTCCACGGCAAGTTGTTCGTAGCCGATTGTGGTTTCCAACAAATTTTCGTCAAGCGGTTTTAACCCTGCAATCACCTTTTGTTGCTGCTGTTCACTGCGGCGGACAAGTGCCAGTTTTCTTCGCAAATCGTTATCCAAACAATTCCTGTGGAATTGGTGCGAGAACCAAACTGCCTCATATTCGGTGCCGTTCATCAAAATGCAGCGCACGCGTGTGTAAGGGCTGCTGCCAAACTTTTGATAAGGCTTGGGTGCCAAATCCTTCCAATCCATGATTATGCTTTCTAATTTCTTTGGTTTTTCCAAAAACGGATTAACTTTCATATTTTTCCTCCACCAATCTATTTTTTACACAGAAAAAAAGTTTTATTCTTAAAAAACGATTGCAATATTTAAAATTCTACGCTAAAATAACTTTGAGGTGGATTATGATTCTTGGAGGAAAAGAAATTGCAGAGCAAATAAAAAGTGACGTGGCAAGGCGTGTGCAAGAAGAATATGCCAGCAAAAACCTGCCAGTCCCTCGCCTGGCGTGCATAATTGTGGGAGACAATAAAGCCAGCGAGGTGTATGTTCGTCAAAAAAAGAACGCCTGCGAAAAATGTGGGATTGATTCCCTTATTTTAACTTTGCCAGAAGAAACCGACAAAACTGAACTTATAAAACTTATAAAAAAACTTAATGGCGACAGCCGTGTTTCTGGCATTTTGGTGCAATTGCCGCTGCCAGAGCATTTGAAAAAGAATGAAAAAGAAATAATCAACACCATTTCGCCTGCCAAAGATGTTGACGGTTTAACAGCCGAAAATTTGGGCAAACTTGTTTCAAACACCAACAAAATTGCCCCTTGCACAGCCACAGGCGTTATGGAACTTTTAAAAACCACAGGAGTTTCTTTGGAGGGCAAAAAGGCTTGCGTGATAGGCAGAAGCGAACTTGTGGGCAAAAGTTCTGCCCTGCTGCTTACAAATGCAAACGCAACAGTAACGTTGTGCCACAGCAAAACAAAAAACCTGAAAGATGAAGTTTCGCAAGCAGATATTGTTGTTGTGGCGGTTGGAAAGCCAAAAATGATAACCGCTGATTACATAAAACAAGGCGCCATTGTTATTGATGTTGGAATAAGCCGCACGCCGCAAGGGCTTGTTGGAGATGTTGACTTTGAAAATGTTAAAGACAAATGCTCTTACATCACGCCTGTTCCCGGTGGCGTTGGGCCATTGACTGTTGCATACCTTATGCAAAACACGCTTACGCTTCATGAACTCGCACAAGAAAAATCTTGCGGAAAACACACTTCAACCCATAGGGGAACTAAAAATGGCAACTACTTATTATAAAACTTTTGATTATTACAACCTGCAACCATCTGGCAGGCTGCACATGATAACCAATTTTAAAAGTATGCTGCAATCCACAGATGTCACCTGCGGCCCTGCTTGTGCCATTATGGTTTTAAATTATCTTGGCGAAGCGGCACCCAGTGAAGAAGAAATGGCAAAACTTTGCAAAACAAGAAGGGTTCTGGGCACTCGGCTGAAAGATTTGATTGCTGGCATTAAAAAAGTGACGGCTCTTAAAGTGGTTTCGTCTTATAACACAAAAAACAAGAACGGAATTTCGTTTGAAACTTATCAGGATTTTAAAAATTTTGCCATTGCAAGCATAGACAAAAACATCCCAACCATTTTGGAAAATTGTGAATATGGTGGGCATTATCAAGTGCTAATTGGTTTTGATGAAGTAAACCCAAAAAATCCTGAAGAAGACATTTTGATTTTTGCCGACCCAAGCGATTTTTATGACGGCAAAAGAGATGGCTACTTATACACATCGGCGGAAAGGTTTTATTATATGTGGTTTGATTATCGCTGCATGGAAAGGGCGGCAAGGTTTCGGGGCTATTTACAAATTTTAAAATAAATTTCACGCTTTAAGCGTGATTTTTTATTTGAAACTTGCTTTTTTCTTTGCGATTTTTCATTGCAATATACAAAATCCCCATAACTGCAAAAGTGACAATAATGGCGGTCAAATACCAAATTGGCGTGTTTGGATAAGATACATAAAAAGTTATGGTGCTGTCGCTTTCAATCTCTTGCAAACTTCGTATAAAAACGTTGTGGCGGAAATTGTTGTCGTCATAATACAATTCCGATTTCAGCGTTTTTTGGGTGTGAGCATAATCGTAAATGAAAATGCTTTTGTCCAGCATTGAAAGAATATCTGCCTGATTTTGGTCTGCCACATTGCACCATGCAGAAATTGCCATGCTGTTTATTTGTTTCAAGTTCTCCGCCGCCGCTTTGGATGAAACTGGAAAGTTGGTTTTCATTTGCATTTTGCGAAAGAAAAATCCTGTTGTTTTTGTGCGGCTTTCTTCTTTTTCGTATTCTTGTTCAGAAGTGACATTAAAGAACCTATTTTGGGCATCAACATCGTCAAAGATAACAGAGAAGCCCAGCCCATCCACATCGGTGAAATAAGTAACATTGCCCACGCTGCTGCCCACCGTTTGCCTTTGCCTATATTGCTGCGCCAAAGCCCCTATATAAAGCGAAAGATAAAATCTGTAGGTGCGTATTTCGTTTTCGTTAAAGCCCTTTGCCTGCATAATTTCGGTGTTGACTGGGAAAACATACGATAGCCCTATTTTGCCAGAACTATCCACTTGGCGAATTATTCTAAAAGCATTTTTTTCGGCTATTAAATTTTCTTTTTCGGTTCCCCGCGAACAGCCTGCAAGCGACAAAACTAAACAAAGGCAAAGAAAAAGAGCATAAAAGGTTTTCTTCATAACCTATTTATACTCTTTTTTTAATGCGTTTATTCTTTAATTGCCTGCTGAAATAACCGCATATATCCCTGCATCTGTTTTGTGAACGTTTGTCAATTTGGATGCATCATATTGGAATTCTCCGTTGTTCTTGTTTGTTTGTTGGTTAGACATATTTTGCCCCAAACATGCAATGCCAGCAACATAACACTGCAAACTGTTCTCGTCTGGAACAACAATTACAATGTCCATGTTGTTTGTGCAATCACTCAAAGTGGCCTCACTGCCGTTTGTCACAGCGATGCCAGAAAGTTGCATTGCACCAAAACTCTTTTTGAAAGTGACTTGAATTTTGTCAACATTTGGCTCTGGCTCACTTTCTTCTCTCTGCTTGCCTGCCGTACAACTTGTAACGCTGGCATAATTTGTGTAAACAATTCCGCCAACAAAGATAAGCTGGGCGGAGTTGTTGTCATCAATTTCAATGGACGTTTTCACAGAACAACCTGTAATTTTTGCATTGCCAGAGTTGATGCTTACAACCCCAGAATAAGCCATTGCCGTTCTGCTATCGCCGCCCGCGCCTGTATCGCCATAAAACTTGTTTTCAAAACTGGTAAGGTTTACGTTTTGCACCGTGCCGCTGTTTGTTATGGCCAAGCCAGAAATTAATGCATGATTGGAAATTTTTACAAACTCCCCACTGCCTTCCTTTCCAAATTTAATGCTTAAATTCAAATCTTTAATAACGCCGTTGTTGCCAATGGCCCCGAACAATGCCGAGCCTTGTGTGTATGTTAAAGTTGTTATTTGTGTGCTTAACTTAACAGCGGTATCTTTACTGGCAATAGTGATGTCGCCACCTGTTCTGGCAAGTTCTTCTGTTTTGGATGATACATATTTCAAGGTTTGGTTGTTGCCGTCAAGTTCGCCGTTAAATGTGCCTTCAAACAAAATTCCTTCTATGTCATGCAAATCAATTTCTTCACTGTCATCCGCAATTTTAAAATAATATTTGTCAGTTTCCGTTCCGCTCACATAGCCTTCTGCGCTGTCGGCTTGCTGAGTATATTTGTTTAAATATTCATCTTTGCTCATTCTGTAAATAATGTTTTTAAATTGCTCTGCGGTTTTTATAATATATTGGTCGTTTTGTGTTCCCTCGCCACTTTCAAAAAGCCCAAAATCAACCTGTTCGCTATCAAGTTCTTCCGATTCCAAACTTATGTTGTTAAGTTTAATGCGGATTGTTATGGAAACCCTCCCAATGATTGTTGGGCGGAAAACCCTATCGGTTGTTGTGTAAATTCTCACTGTTGGGGTTGCAGAATTGCCGTCTGCGGTTTTTTCGTTATAAGTTGCTTTAACAACAAATTCTGGTTTTTGCAACAATTTTGTTTCAATTTCAAAATATTCATTTTGAAGCAATATAATTATCTTGTCCGTTTGTTCATCCACAATTTCAAACAAGTCGGTCATGCCCAGAGCCTTTGTTACTGGGTTTTCGCCTTCCATCTCTTTAACAAATTCTGCTTTTAAACTGGAATAGCGAATGTAATAAATTCCATCCCCATCGCCGTCTGAAGCTTGATACAAAATTTTTGCATAGGAACCGTTTCCTTCAACTTGTATAATTTCTTGAACAGTCACCTCTGTGCCTTTTTCAATGGTTGTTTCCGCTGTTTCCTCTAAATTTTGGTCTGTGTAAAGAGTCGTGTTGTCTTGAACAGTGTAGCGCAGCTTCATTTTGTTCGCCGTGGTAGCCGATTTTAACGAGTTTTTATTAAAGTTCCATGTGAACTCGCCTGCTTGCGAATTCCAAGTTATACTCTGTCCTCCCTCCCAGCCAGAGCGTTGAAGCACAAAGTTTTCGCTTGTGTCGCTGGCAAGAGTTGAACCACCCTCTCTTGAAACAACAAATGTTACACTTGCACTTGCGTTGTCGCCAATAACAATATAGTCTCTAATATTTTGGTCGTCTTTTGTTGTGTGAACATAGTTGTCGCCGTTAGTTGCTTGTATGGCCGCTTGTTCTGCTTGCAAAATATAGAATTTGCTTGCACTGCTTGTGAACACAACTTGTTTTTGCTCATCTTGCAATGTAAAGGTTGCCGTTATTTTGTTTTGTTCGTTGCCTTCGATTTTGAAATATTCTTCAAAACTTAAAGTTTCTCGTTGAACGTCATAATTTGGTTCAAATGTATAATCCCCAAGGACAATTTTTGCAAGTTTGGTTATCTCTTGTGAACTTGTCACCGTAAACGAATTTACAACGTCATCAGCGTTGGCGGTGCCTTTTGTGGTTGTAACGCTTATGTTGTATGTGCCTTCCTTCATAGCCCCCGGCTGTTCGGTAAAGATGATTGTGTATGTTCCATTTTCAAGCGAAACTGTAAAGTCGCCTTCAATAACATTTTTGTCGTCATCTTTAACAATAAATCCGTATTTTTCTTTAAAGTTTTCGGCTGGGGCGCTTGCATCACTTGGTGTGAATGTCCAGCTTAATTTGCCGTCAGTTATGCCTATATCTTGGTTGACCGACTCCAGCCTTGTTATGCCATCTTTGCTTGCACCATTGCCCATAAACACATGGCCGTCTGCCACAAACGAAACATCGCCACCAGCGTATCCACCTTCAACAAGGGTGATGTCCCCTTCGCTTTGTGTATCGTGAAGATATAGTGCCAACGCCTGAACAGTTGCTCTATACTTAACACCTTGCTGACTGTCCGCATCGTTTTTCTTCATGTCGGAGAAGTCGAAATATGTGTTTGCGGTGTAATATGTGTCATAAGGGTCGCTGCCGATGTGTGGATATTGTTCGCCGTCAACAGTGTAAGATGTTATATATCTTTCCACCACAACTCTGTAAATGATTTTTGCCTCTTTAGGCACTTCAATGAGTTGTCCGTCAACGGTTCTGCCTGTGACCGCATCCCATTTTAACAATCCGTCTTCAAGGAGTAAGTTGTCTTTGTTAACGGCGTCCAAAGTTCCGCCCGATATTGTGCTTTGCTTGCTGCTGGCTGTTATATATTGTTTTGTTGTAATTTCGCCTGTGCTATCATCTAAGCACTTCATCAATTTAACATTGTATTGCTCGCCTTCTTCCACTTTGAAGTCTGCCGTGGAACCCAAAATTTGAACGGTAAATGTTTTTGCCAAAGTTTCGCTTTGTTTGTATGTTTCTTCTGCCGAACCCAAATCCACCCAAGTTGTGCCAAGTTCATAGCCAAATTCCACCTTGCCCTTGTCCGCAACACTTCGCTCGTCTGCTTTTCGCCAAGTTTCGGTTGTGGCATCGTTGCTCAACAGATATGTATAAGGATTATCTTTGGAATAAGTATCTTTCAATATCTTTTCGTTCTGTTCGCCTGCCAAAATTCCCAGTTCGCCAAGCTTGTTGCTTAAAGTTGGATTCGCAAGTTTGTAAACATTGTTCACCTGCACAATTTCGCTATCTATATAAGCAACATTTTGCGGCAAAATTTCACCAAGAATTATAAACTTAAGGTAATCGTAAAGGCCGTCACCAAAACGATTGTCGTCCATCGCAAATGTGGAGAGACGTTTTGAGCCGTCAATTTCTTCTGGCAGAATTTCGTCTGTATTGTTGCTATGTTTCTTCCAAACAACTGTTGTGTCGCGCGTGCGCTGAGTTTCCCACTCGAACACGCCGTCAACCACTCTGAACTGTGTAAAGCCCAAGAAGGTCACACGCCACAATTCCGATTTGCTCGAGCAAGAATATCCATTGCCCTGTGCGCAAATTTCAAATGGCTGTTCGCTGCTTGTTTCTTCTGAGAAGTCTTCGCCAAACACGCCAACAAAACAGTCGTCAAGTTTTGCGGAATTTTCGGTGTTCAGTGTTAAATAGAACATTAAATGTGTGCTGTCTTGTTGGGTGTCACCATTGCTGTCGCATTCGTAAACTGAGACAAATTTATCAGGATTTTCGTCAAAGGTTGTAAGCACATATTTGGCTTCACCAGCCTGCACTCTCCACTGGTTTTCCACAATGCGATATCTCTTTGCCCCAACTTGAACAAAGTATTGTTTTGCATCCTCAAAGTTTCCGCCCTGAGCAACAATTTTTGATTTTTGAACCACAACTTTATATGAGTTTGATATGTTTGTTTTGATATTATCTTTTGGTTTTCTTAAAATTTGAACATCTGGTTCTTCGTTTACATTAATCTCGTTGACATCATTTGCCGAAAAACTATACCAATCGGAATTCAAAGTGTGGTAATTCCCAACAAGGCAATAGGACAAACTGTATTTGCCAGATTGCAAGGTTTCAAAAACGCTGTCAAAGAACGCCTTTTGATTGCCAATTCCAAAGCGTGCATTTTCAAGCTCTGATTTTAAGTTTGCAAGAAGTTCTCCGCCAGTTCCTCCTACGCTGGAAAGTTGACCCAGCGTCTCCAAAGGCGTGATGTCTTTAGAATGGCTAAATTCTTCCAAACTTGCCAGCAGATAAAGCGCATTTACATAATAAGTTTTAACAACTTTTGGCTCTGATACAGATTCAAAACGCAAACAGAACCTTACTTGCTCATTTTCTCTTGTGCTGATAAGGTCAGAAACCGTAAAGGTGAATGGGCTTGTGAACACATGTGATGTAACTTTTGCTGCAAGGCTTGGTGCATTGTAACTGCCTCCCTTTGGTGAAAGCATTGTAATAAAATTGTCCTCATCCTGCTCGTCTTGAACCCAATCAACTTGCAAAGCACCGTCTTTAAGTGTTAGTTTGCTTTTCACTTGATTGCGATGTATTTCCATTTTGCTGCCAGAGCCATCTATGTTTGTTGTTTTGTAGGTCTGTGGCGAAGAAAGCACAAATGCGTCCTTTTTGTTTATGCTTTGAATTGCAACATAGTAACTGCCAGATGTTGTGAACTTGGTCGCCTCATATCTTGGAACATCGCCTTCTGTTTCATGCATAGAGAAAGTGGACGTTTCGTCCCCTTCTTTTGGAACATTATACAAATATACATAATATGTTTCAACATTGTTGCCACCGCGCGACCAAACAATGTCCCCTTCTTGAAGTTGAATATTGCGAAGTTTTGCCAGTCTTGTAAAGGTTAAAGGAACCGCATCTCCTTCTTCTTTCTCCCAAGACGATACCCAGTTTGAGATGCTATAAACACCGTTTACCACTGCAATTTTTGAGAAAGATACATCTGCCTTGCCTTGCAGCGCAGCAAGTTCTTCGCTATCAAAAATTTCAAGTAAATTTATGGCAAAAAGTTTTTTGTCAACTTTATCTTCTGCAAAGAAATCTATTGATTTCAATTTTTCTTTGTCTATAAACTTAACAATGTCATATTCAGCATTCTCGGCGTGCTGAACAACCCTTACATTAATGCCCAAAGTTTCTTTTGTGCCATCCTCATCGTCATCCACAAATGTTGCATAAGTGTTAATGTAGTCTTGTTTTACAGTTTCGCTGTTGGTTTTTTCGCCAAGTTTAACAATGCTTTCAACTGCAAAATCGGTGATAACGCTAAATGAGAATTGGTCATAACTTTGTGAGCAAACGCTCAGAACATTTTCGTCTGCACTTGCTTGCCATGCCCAGAAATACAGTTGCCCAGAGACTTCTCTGCCAAGAACGGCAGTAAGCCCAAGGAAGGAGTATTCAAACACTTTGCTGTCGCCATCAATTTTTCCGTTGGTTAATGTTATTTCGTTCGCCTCACTTTTTTTAAGGCTGTCTGTCTCCAAGCCGACCAAAATTGTAATTTCGTCTTGTTCAATAACGCTGGAATTGAATGTGAATTGAATATTTTGCAAGTTTTCTTCGCTGTAACCAACCTTTGTCAAATCGTTAGTTTTAAGGAAGGACAAATCGGTTTCTTTTGTATGGAACACAACCGAATCAAAGCCAAAATCATGTTCCAAAGAGGTCACATCCCCTGCCAAAATTTGTGCTTCAAGTGCAAAATTGCCATTTGGACAATTCTCTTTAAATTTTTCTCCAAAAGCGTCTGTGGTTGTGTCAAGCAAATTCATTATGCCGTTGGAAGATGTTACTGTTCGCCAATCAGTAATTTGTGCCTCATTGTAATGCGAAATGAAGCGATATCTGTATTGGTTCTGGCTTTTGGTTGTCAAATACAAAAGCCCTTTGCTTACGTTAAAATCGGTTTTTTCGTCTATGGTGTTGCCATAAATTAGCGCCTTTATGTGTTTGGAAAGCGAGTAGTTTTTCTCGCCACTTGGCACTGAAATTATTTCCATTTCAAGTGGAACATCTGTTTTTAATTCTTCTTCCGAAACAATGCCGTTTTGAACAAGCAATGAATAGTTTCTGCCAAAAATTGTGTTAAGTTCAATTTTAACATCGCCTGACTCACTGTTTTTCACCCTGTATTCATATGGTTTGGCAATTTGCTTATCTTGCCTATACACCCTAAACAAATATTCTTTTGCTTCATCAACCCTGTTCCAAACAAGGCTTAAAGAGTTGTCGTCTTTCGCTCTTTCAAGGCTAACTTTATCCACCGCGGCAAGCCTTGAAAGTGAATAAGAATATTCGTTCGCCTTGGACATAATGTATTTTGTTCTGTCGCCGTCTTTATATGGCTGAACAGCATATATATTCAAAGTATAAGAGGTGTCTTCGTTCCAATATCCGTCCTCTGGGATAGTAAATTCAAACACTGTTCCTTCTTCCGTGTTCTCGCCGACCACTTGATATGTGTGAGAGTTATATTCAACTATATAAATGGTGTTGTCGTTGTTAAGGTCGCTGGAAATTTTAAAGCCATATTCAGTTCTGGTAATATCTGAGCCTGTTTTAACTTGCTGCAAAACTGTATATGTTTCGCTGGAAACACTGTTTGGGCAAGCCAAAACATATGTTTCTCCATCCACAAAATTGTTTGCAAATGCACTGATAGTAATTGTGCCGCCGTCAGCCAGATTTTGTTCAATAAATTCTTTAAGCGAATATGTAATTGTGCCGTCTACACTGTCAGTGTCTGCCACAACATATTGCGTTTCTTCAGCCTCTGTGTTGTTCTTTTTGTATTTAATTTCAAGAACAATTCCGCCAGCAAATTCTTTTGGTCTTGCCGTTTGTGCATTAAATGACAATTTAAGGTTTCTAGAGAACCCTCTGTTTTCTTCTGGTTCTTCCGCCGTCTGTTCATTGATGATGTTTCTTTCAAATTCCACGCCTGTCAGTTCGCTTGCACGCAGAACGGTTAAAGTTTTCTCTTGAGAAGGCAATGCCGCCTCGTTTTCGCCACCCTCGCAAAGCACATAAATTTGTATTTTAAGGGCCTGCGCCGTGCCGATAAGGTTTGCAAAATCTTGATAAGGAATTGTAAGTTTGTAAGCCTCCTCTTGGTAAGAAACCATTTGTTTTGTCAAAAGCGTGTTGTCGTTTAAAACAACTTGGAACACGGCTGAATTTCCGTAGTTGCCAGTTATCTTTATTTCAATATTTGGATTCTGTCTATTTGCATCTCCAACATAGGCAAAAGTAAACTCCTTAATTTCTGGGATAGACAGTTTTTTAATGGTTTGTGTTGTTCCATAAACATAATAGTTGTTTTCCGTCTCGCCACTTAAAAGTGCTTGTGTGCCTTTTTCGTAATAAATTGTGTCGCCTTCAATTTTATGAGGTTTTATGTGTGCAGCAACTTGAACTTGAACATCGCCAGCCGACAGTCCGCTGATAATCTCGCGCAAATCTTTAATGTCGTTAAGGTTTATCTGTGTGTTGGTTGTTTTGTAGGTTTTGTAAGAGCCTTCTGCATCTGCCCCTTGGAAGAACACCACATATTCAAGGCCGCCTATGTTGGCGCCAAATTCGCCCCAACTGATTAAATTGCTTGCATATGTAACATTTTTCTCTGTTTCTTGTGCAAGTTTGCTCATTGTGAGCAACTTGTAAGAAACCTCAGCACTATCAAGATAATATGTCGTTTCGTTTTCATTCAAAGAAGGAACTTCGCCAGCACCAACAACGCTTATCTTGTATGTTCCCGTTTTGCCATCAAGTGTTATTGTTCCGTTATGTATTGTGCTTTCGGTTGTAGAGCCTTGTTCCTCCGCAAAAGTAACTTTAATGCCATGGTTATATGTGGAATTGTCATCCGCAGTGACAATTTTCAATTTAAGCGTGGCTTCTTCGGTTAATGTAACGCTTTCAACAGGCGAAAGTCTGTAAACATTAATTCTATTTGACATTGCCGAGGACAGATAATATGGGTTTGTAACTTCAACGTAAAAAGTGTAGGTTATAGATGGGGCGTAGTCAGAACTAGCAAACGTCACACCTTGAGCGTTGTAATCTTGTCCCCCCTCACTAAATTCCTCCGATGGAATAACCTCTGTGTGGGCCCTGCCAGAAGCATCTGTCCAAGCCCTATAAATCACATATTTTGTTTCGGCAAGTTTGTCTGTTGCGACGCCTTCTGGCTTTGTCCAAGTAAGAGAATATGAATCGGCAGTATTTTTAAAAGATATTTCAATTGGGGCAATTTTCCCAACGTTTAACCCATCGCTGTTCAAAGATGAAAGTGAAACATTTGTTACACCGTCTTCCGCAACGGTTGCATTGTTTTCGTATGCCCAAACTGAAAATTCAATGTTCTCTGTTACATCCAATATGTTCCGCAATTGTGCGTTTTCAAGTTTTTGAAGAATATCGGCAATTTTAATTGTAATATTGGTCATATTTGGATTATAAAATGCCTCATCGCCTGTAACTTCTTCTTCGGTTGTGTCGCCGCCAGTAACGCTTGTTCTTACAGTTGCTTTGTTTTCAGTTTTTTGCACTTCAATTAAAAGCGTGTATCTGTCTCCGCCAGCCGTGCAAGCCATTTCAACACAATAATAATCTGCGTTCGTAATTTGTGAGTGCGTGAATTTTAACTCGCCGTTTTTATACTCCAAATTTTCTGGGGCTGTCATGCGAGTGAAATTGAATTTTGCAGGTGTGCTGTCCAAATATATAGTCTGTGCAGCGGTAAACAAGTTGTTCCCCAAAATTTCTGTTCCAAGCAAAGTGAATTGAAGGTTAAAACTGTTTTTGTCCGTTATGTCAACATAAACGCTGCCACCTTTATCTTGTGGAGTAATGTCTCCACTATCGATTCGCGCTTCAATTTTTCTTACACCAGTTTTAGCATTAAGTGTAACAGAGTTTGTTCTGCTATCAAAAACAAGGTCGTCATGCTTTACAGCCGCAAGCCTTTGAACCGTTATAATTTTTTCTGTGGTTGGCGTATGCACTTTTTCGTCTTTGCCATGCCCCACAACTTTAACTGTAAAAGTGCCAGAGGCAAATGCGTTATCAATGGCATAAATGCCGTCTTCTCTTTTGGCAATTGTTTGAGGTTGACCCTGAGAAAGCCCATTGTTTACAGTTATTTCGTAACTTACAGTGTCCTTATCGTCACCTTCAATTTTAACAAAATAGCCGTCAGTTTGGCGTTGCGTTTTTAATGATGCATCAAAGCCAAAATAAACGCTGCCGTGTTCAAGTTGCCTTGAAAGAGAGAAGAATTTGTTTAAACTTCCTCTGGATGAAACATCGGTTGGCTGAGTTGCCACAGCAAACACTTTAACAAAGTAAAAGCCTTCTTTGCTAAATGTGTATTCTGGCGAAGAAACAGTAACTACCTCTTTTTTAACAGATTCCTCTGGTTGAAAACCTGGCTTTTCATATTCTTCTTTATATTCGTTAAATGTGTAAATCTCCAAGCGATATTGTGCGTTGCTTTCGCCCTGCCATTTATATGTCCAGCCGTCAATATCGTTTTCCGCCTTTTGTGGCACGCCAAGTTCCTTAAATGCTTGTGAGGTTTTGCTGGAAATGCTTGTAAGAGGGTTCTCTGCAAAGGCCTCAATTTCAAATTTGTGCAAGCTCTCTTGTGCCTGATAAATGTTTTCAATGGCGCCGTCAAGGGTGAATTTTAACATTCCATTATCGGCACTTTGGAACTCGGTTGAAATGTTATCCCATGTGCTGCCGTTAAAATGGCGCAAGGTGTATGTTTTTGCATTTGCAACAGGTTGAAATGTAAGCACAGAAGCCCCTTCAACATAACTGTGAGAAATGCCACCAACAAATGCCTCCAACTTTTCAAAAGTTTTCGTCTCGCTGGCATCTGAATTGATTACAAAAACATCTTCCCCATTTATTTTGTTGTTTTGCAGCGAAGGCAACTGCGTAATTGAAAATTCTTGCACGCCTGTTCCGCTTGCTGCTATTTCAAAATCCTTCGTTTTTTTGTTCGTTGTGTCAAAGCCAGAGTATATGGCAGTGGCTGCCCCAGAAACTGCAAATTTTGTTTGAACAGCACAATCTGTTTCAATGCCTGCTCTCACATTAAAGGTGCTTGAATTTGCCTCGTTGTTGCCAAGCCCTTCAAATGTGGAAATTTTTTCAAGTTTATAAATTTTGCCTATCGAAATTTCATCACTCTTGTAATAGAACGCCCCATTTGAAACGGCATCCACATAAATGGTGGCATCCCAAAGCCCTGCATCAAGTGCTGGGAGTTCGGTTAGCAAATTGTTTGTAAGGCTTGTGAATGTAAAGGTTTTCTCGGTATCCTCATTTTTCAGTTTTAGGTTATAACTTTGTGCATATGTAATTGGAGAAATTGCCAATCTGCCGCCTGATTGCTGGTCAAAATTATAGTTGACCACAGGGGGCTGCAATTTTATAATGGAAACCTCGTCACTCTCTTTTGCAAGCAGTTTATCTGCGGCATCGTAAACCAAAACGCTGGCAGTGTGCCTTCCGCTTTCGGCACGAGACAGCCTGTCGTTTAAATCTATTTCAGTTTCGGTTTGCTGCTCGCCCAAAACTGCCCCATCAAACTTAACCTGATATTTTGCACCTTCAACGGCACTCCAAGAAAGTTTTCCGTTTGCAAATGAAAAATCGCTTTGCGCAAGGTTTGGCATATAGCCGTAATAAACTGTAACGGCTTCGGTTTCTGCGCCGTCATCAAAATATCCCTTTGCGGCGGCTTTAACTTTAAGGTTATAAACGCCTTCTTCGGTTGGTTTAAAAGTTGTTCCAGTAACCCTTTGATTTATTTCTTTAACCTCGTCCGCTTGCCCAAGTCCGCTATCTGCATAAGAGGTGAAAGTTCCTGAAACTATGTATTCTTCTGCTGCTGTTGGGGTGGTTTCACCATCAAAATATTCCACCACAGCATCCCAAAGCAAATTGCCATCTTTATCAGCACGAAAATTTGCTGGCGCATCAAACGGCTTTTTAATCACCAATTGCATGCTTGCCAAACTGCTTTTATCGTGCACAGCCATAACATTGGTTTTGCCATAAGCGTTGCCAACAGGGGTTGCCACCCTATCTGTAACCGTGAAAAGCGAAGTGTTGGAAATTTGATATTTCACGCCCAGCTTGTCCACACCAGTAACCTGCAAATAATCGTCAAGCACTATGCTGCCGCCTGCCGAAACTGCAACTTCTGTTTCCGTGAATTTTGCTTCCACCTTTTTGAACGAACAAGCCATCAAAACGCCTGAAAGCATAAGCGTGAACACGGAAAGTAAAATCAAATTTAATTTTTTCATATAACACCTCATTTTTTTCTCTTGGGTGAGTCGGTCACAATTTACAAGATTATTCTAACACTTTTGCTTTGAATTTATCAAATAAATAACAAAAGATTTTTATAATATATATAAAATATTTTGTAAAAAAAAATTTGTCAGCCACGTTATAAAGCGAAAAAATTGTAAAAATCAACCTAAAATATTTTTTCATCACGCACTGTCGGTGTTTTAAATATTTTTATAAAAAAAAGAAAAATAGCAAAAAAATTGCATTTTTTATTAAATTTTTGCTATTTTTTTGCAATTTTTTATATTTTTTTGAAAAAATCATTTTTTTAATTTATCATGTTGACTTTAAAAAAATTCTCTTTTAAAAATTTTAAAGAACTTTTTTTGTTGTCCAAAACAAGCAGCAAATCATCTTTAATTTTGTTGTCTGCAACAGTGTTTATAACAGTGGAAACATCCAAAATGCCAATTTCAAGCAGTTCAATGTCTGAAAGCACCCCTTTGTTAAAATCTTGGGTGTAGTTGATGCTTGCCGCCGTCAAGAACTTGCGAGAGGAGTTGTAAAACTTGTTCTCTCCGCCCATTTGTATAAGAATTTTGCTTAATATTTTGCAATTTTTAAGTTCATTTTCATAAAGTTTTTTCAAAACACCCTGAAACTGGGGTTTTAAGTTTTCACAAAGCGTAAACTGATAAAAAAATTGCATAAACGAGGAAAAGCATCCCTTTGAACCTGCATATAAATTTTGCACAAGCCCTTGGTAATAGGAATTTTTCACATATTTTTCTTTCACAAAAATTCTTATGCAAAGTTTTCAATTTTTGACATTTCAAACCAAATCTTTAAACAAATCTTCCATTCCATTTAACCATGTTGGGAACTTTACAAATTTTTGGTTATCAAGCCCAGAAATGCCAATTTTTGAAAATTTTAAGCAAAAACACGCCAATTTTTGCCTATTTTTATGAAATTTTTTGTTAATTTCATTTTCTCCGTATTTTCCATCGCCAATTATTGGGTGCCCCAAATGTGCCAAATGCGCCCTGATTTGATGCGTTTTGCCAGTGAGCAGTTCCACAAAAACAAGACTGCTTTCTTCTGTTGCTTTTACAGTTTTAACCCTTGTTGATATTGGCACGCTGCCACGAGTGGGTTTGTCCAAAATTTTCACTTCAGAGCGTTTGCTATCTTTAATTAAAAAGGCATCAAAACGCTTGTCAACATTGAACCTTCCCACAACTTCGGCGGCATAAAATTTTTGCACAAGTTTTTGTTTGAATGTATTTTTTAAAATTTATTCTGCCTGTTCTGTTTTGGCAAAGACCACAAGACCTTCTGTGTTCCTATCCAGCCTGTGCACCGCAATGACATTAAGTTCCCCAGCAAGCCCATTTTGCCCTGCGGTTTCAATTCCAGAGAATTTATAAACCACCAAAACATTTTCATCTTCAAAAATTTTTTCGTATTTGCTTTCAAACTCTTTTTCTTGATAAAAAATTGTGACTCGTTGACCTTTTAACAGGTTTATATTCTTCTTTTCTGCCTTGCCATCCACTTTTACATCTTTATTTTTCATCATTTTGTTGGCTTGTGAAAATGAAAAACCGTAGTCGCCCAGCAGCGTGAGCAATTTTTTCTCTTTTTCTACTATAATTTCTTTTTTCTGCATATATATTTGTTGAAGGTCGTGCCCTTTTTGCACTCCTTCATTCATTTTACAACTGCAAATTTATTTTTGCAAGCAAACAAGGGGGAATATGGAAAGCATTTGCATTGAAGATAGAAAAAAAATTTCAATTAGTGGGGCGAGCAAAGTGGTTTCTTCCACCAGCACTCAAGCCGTGGTTGAAGTTGGCGGTAGCAATGTGGTAATCACTGGAACAGACATGGAAGTGACACATTTGGACATTGAAAACAAGCAGGTTTCATTTTCTGGCAATATTGTTGGCATTAAATACACCCAAAAAGCGGAAAAAACCAATCTGCTGAAAAGGCTGTTTAAATAAATGCTGTATGAAACGCTGGCGCAGCCGCTGATTTTTTTAATCATGAGCGCAGGGGGCCTTGCCGCGGGGTTTTTGTTTGATGTCAAAAATGTTGCTCTTGCAATTTTGTTCCAAAAAAAGAAAAACAAACTTTTTTCACGCATTTTTTCGCATATTTTGATGTTTTTTGCGTGTTTTTTCGCTTTTTCTTTATTTTTATATCTAAATTTACGGACAAACTACGGCGAATTTAGAAACTTTGGCTTGCTGGCTTTTTTGTTGTCTTTTTGTTTGGAAAGGTTTTTTATAGAAAATTTTGTTGCAATTCCAGTAGCCAAATGTTACAATAAAATAAAGGCAAAACATGGAAGAAAAGCAAACAGAAAAAAACAGCATATTTAAAATTACGGCAATTGTATTGTCTGTGCTTTTGATTGTTGCGATAATTGTTCAAATTATTGTTTTGGTTGTTATTAAAAACAAAACCGAAAAGTTAAAGAATAAAAATGACAACCTCCCAAGCATTGCACAGACGCAGGAAGAAATGCTAATAGAAGATGCCGAATATCTTTTGTGCAAAAGTTTGATAGATAAAATGTGACAACTTTCCACTCTGCACAAATCTTAACAACCATTGGTTCATAAGCAAATTTGACGTTATTGTTAAAATTATAAACACCAGCGAGAATATCAAAAGCCCCTTTGCTATGCCGATTACACCTCCTAAAATGCGGTTCCCAAAAGAAAGTCCGCATTTTTTTATAAATTTTTCAATAATCAGCCGCAATAATTTTAAAACAACACTCAGTAGCAAAAATAGCACTATAAAAGATAGCACTTTTAAAAACACAGCCGTTAAAGTTGGGGCGAGAATTTGCCCAGCGCTTAAATTTCCGTCAATTACAAGTTCTGGCAATAATTTTGATAAAAACAAACTGAAAATAAGCCCAATTTTCGTTTGCGCAAGTGCCGATTGAAGTTGGGCTACGGATGAAAAAGTTCCAGGAACGGCGCCGTTCAAAAAGGTTGTAAGCGTGTTGAAAACGGCCTTTCCAGCAAAACTTTCAACAAACGGATAAACAATGTTTGCAAGTTGCCACGCAACAAATGCCACAAAAAACAGGCCTAAAAGCGAGAAAAGCATGCTCACCGCACCTTTAAAGCATCCTTTAATAAAATAATAGACAAAAATTGCAATGCACACAATGTCCATGCGAAAATTTTTGCCTATTTTTTTTGTTTTTACAATAGTTTTTGCAAATTTTTCAGTTTGGTTTGGCTTAAAGAAGGCACTTTCTCCAGCCTATACTTAATTCCAAGTTGTTGATATTTTTTCTTTGCCATATCGTGATAAGGAAGCAGTTCCACTTTTTCCACATTGTTTAACTTGGAAGCGAATTCTTTTAGCGCCAAAACATTTTTTTCGGTATCGTTAAACCCCGGCACAATAACTTGGCGCAGCCACAACTTTACGCCTTTTTGCTGACATTTTTGCAAAAAAGCATTAAATTTTTTCATATTCTTGCCAACAAGCGCAGTGTATTTCTCCTCGTCAAGTTCCTTAACATCCAAAAGCACAAGGTCCGTATTGTCCAAAAGTTCGTCACTCGCCTGACCATAGCCAGAGGTGTCCAAGCAGGTGTGAAAACCCTCCGCCTTGCAAACTTTAAAAAATTCTGTTACAAACTTTTCCTGCATTAGCGGCTCTCCGCCTGAAACCGTCACGCCGCCACCATTTTGAAAATAGGTTTTGTATCTTCTTATAATTTTTATAAGTTGTTTGGGCGTATATTGCATTTTTGTTTCGTTCAAGTTCCACATCTCTGGATTATGGCAATAGGCACATCGCAAAGGACAGCCCTGCAAAAAAACAACAAACCTGACACCTGGTCCGTCAACTAGCCCCATGCTTTCAAAACTTGCAATATTCCCTTTAACCATTTTTATTCCCAAAAAATTTTTATTTTAATATTTTTTTAAATATTTTTTCGCCTTTTATTTAAGATTTCTCAGCATTTTTTGATATTTTTTATTTTTTTTATTTTTTTTTGTTAATTTTTATCTGCTTTCATGAAAAGTTCTTGAAATAACTTCTTCTTGATGAGACCTTGAAAGACGATTGAAATTAACCGCATAACCAGAAACCCTGATTGTAAGAGTTGGATATTTCCAAGGGTTGTTCATGGCATCTATTAAAAGTTCGCGATTTAAAACATTTACGTTTAAATGTTGCGCGTGCTGAACAAAGTAGCCATCCAAAATCCCCACCAAATTTTCTATTCTGCTTTGCTCGTCATGCCCCAGTGCATTAGGCACTATGGAAAAGGTGTTTGAAATGCCATCTTGGCAGCAGTTGCAATAAGGTATTTTTGCCACAGAGTTTAACGATGCAAGAGCGCCACTGCTATCGCGGTCATGCATTGGGTTGGCCCCTGGGGCAAAAGGCTCGCCTGCCTTGCGACCATCTGGCGTTGCCCCAGTCTTTTTGCCATACATAACATTGGATGTGATTGTTAAAAGTGAGAGGGTGTGCTTGGCATCCCTATACAATTTGTGCTTTTGCAAACATTTAAAGAAATATTTTATAAGGTCAATGCCAAGTTTGTCCACGCGGTCATCATCGTTGCCATATTTTGGAAAATCGCCCTTCACTTTAAAGTCAACAATTAGCCCCTCTTTGTTCCTTACAGGTTCAACCTTAGCATATTTAATTGCTGACAGGCTGTCCGTGACAACAGAATATCCTGCCGCACCAAAAGCCATAAGCCTTTCAACGTGCGTATCGTGCAGAGCCATTTCTTCGCGCTCATATGCATATTTATCGTGCATAAAGTGGATTATGTTCAAGGCATCCACGTAGGTGCTTGCAACCTTGTTTAAGGCCTTCTTAAAATTTGCATATACATTTTCAAAAGTTAAAATTTTCTCGGTGTTCTTTTGCAATCCTTCCACAACAAGAGCGCCAGAAACTTCGTCATAGCCGCCGTTTAAAGAATACAAAAGTGCTTTTGCCAAATTGCATCTTGCCCCAAAAAATTGCATTTGCTTGCCAACTTTCATTGCTGAAACGCAACACGCTATTGCGTAATCATTGCCATATATTGGGCGCATAACGTCATCGCCCTCGTATTGAATGGCGTCTGTTAAAATGGAAATTTTTGCACAATACTTTTTAAAGTTCTCTGGCAGTTTATCCGACCACAGCACCGTTAAATTTGGCTCTGGCGAAGGCTTTAAGTTGATAAGCGTTTGTAAATATCGGAAAGAATTTTTTGTCACCAAACTTTTTTTATCAGATGCCATGCCAGCAACGCTTTCGGTCACCCAAGTTGGGTCTCCGCCAAAAATTTCATCATAATCAGGGGTTCTTAAATGGCGCACCAAGCGGAGTTTTATAACAAACTGGTCAACAAGTTCCTGTGCCTGAGCCTCTGTAAGTTTGCCTTCATTCATATCACGTTCTATGTAAATATCCAAAAATGTGGATGTTCTGCCCAAACTCATTGCAGCGCCGTTGTTTTCTTTAACGCTTGCAAGGTATGCAAAATATAGCCATTGAAAAGCCTCTTGCGCATTTTGGGCTGGCAAGGAAATGTCAAAGCCATAACTTTGTGCCATTTGTTTTAATTCTTCAAGCGCTTTGCATTGCTCAGACACTTCTTCGCGCAGACGGATGTTTTCTTCGCTGGAAATATCAATTGAAAGTTTGTCCTTTTGCTTTTGTTCAATTAAAAAGTCCACGCCATACAGCGCAACGCGGCGATAATCCCCAATGATTCTTCCGCGGCCGTAGGTGTCGGGCAGGCCAGTGATAAGTCCGTTATGGCGAGCCGCACGTATCTGCGGCGTGTAAGCATCAAAAACCCCATCATTATGCGTTTTGCGATATTTGAAAAAGTGCTTTTTTATCTCTGGCGAAAGTTCTCTGCCATAAGCAGCGAGCGCCTTTTCTGCCATCCTTGTGCCGCCATAAAGATTGACAATTCGTTTTAGCGGTGCATCTGTTTGAAGCCCAAATATAACCTCGTTCCTTTTATCTATGTAGCCCGGTTTGAAAGAGGTAATTCCAGAAACGGCGTGCGTTTCCACATCCAGCAAGCCTGCCTTTGCCTCCTCGGACAAAAGTTGTTCACATTTTTGCCAAACTTTTTGAGTTCTTGGCGATATCCCTTCAAGAAAACTTTCGTCTCCGCGATATTCTTTAAAGTTAGACAAAATAAAGTTAGAAACATTAATTTCCTCTTTCCATTTGTTCCCTTTAAAACCTCTCCACGCTTCTATATTTTTATCCATTGTTTTTTCTCCATTTTAATATTGTGTGTGTTAATATAAAAAATACAACACATAGATTACCTATATATTGTATTATATCAGATTTGGGCAAGTCAATTTTTTGGCACCAAAATTTTGTTTAAGCGTTGTTTCCCACAAGGTTATTTACAAAACCTGCAAATTCTTCCATGGTCTTGCCGTTTAAATCCACATATATGCAACGCCCTTGAAAAACTCCGCTGTTGCCGCGAAAACAGTTAAAGCCATAAACATTTGAATCGACTTTAAACATAAGTTCGTCAAAAGGCAAATCGTTAACTGTAATAGTTTGCCCAAACTTTAATGTAATGTAAGTGCCATCACTGTGCAACTGGTTGAAATCATCGGCGAACACAACGGAAAGCGCTGGCAGAGTGATGGAGTTTTGAAATAAATTTTCAATCTGCTCGCCTAACTGCTGCGTTTGTTCTTGTGACAAAACAACCTCTTGACCATTATAGTCAAGGCTTATATCTTGCACAAAAGGCAATGTTTCGTTTACTTGAAAGAATGACATTATCATCATTGGCACCCCTAAAACAAAGAAAAGAAACCTCATTTTAACCTCCAAAAATATTGTTTCTTTTCTTTTATAAAATATTCTTATTCTTCTTCAAATTGGCTGTTATACAAATCGGCATAAAATCCATTTGCCGCCAATAGTTGCTCGTGATTTCCGCTCTCCACAATGTCGCCATCCTTGAGCACAAAAATTATGTCGGCGTTTTTGATTGTTGAAAGCCTGTGTGCAATTATGAAAGATGTTCTGCCTTCCATAACCTTATCCATGGCCTGTTGCAAGAGCACTTCCGTTCGTGTATCCACGGAACTTGTTGCCTCGTCCAAAATCATCATTGGGCAATTTTCCAGCATTGTTCTGGCAATGGTTAAAAGTTGTTTTTGCCCAGCCGAAAGATTTACCGCATCGTCTATAATTGTGTCGTAGCCGTGCGAAAGTGTTTGAATAAAATGGTCCACGCCAACTTTTTTGCAGGCTTCAACAATTTGTTCATCTGTTATGTTCTCGGTGTTGTATCTTAAATTTTCTTTTATTGTCCCTTCAAACAGCCATGTGTCTTGAAGCACCATGCCAAAAAGTTTATGCACATTTTCTCGCTTGATATCTTTAATTGACACGCCATCAATTTTAATGTCGCCAGAGTTTATCTCGTAAAAACGCATCAAAAGGTTAACCAAAGTGGTTTTGCCTGCACCTGTTGGGCCGACAATTGCCACCTTTTGCCCAGCCTTAATTTCTGCTGAGAAATCTTTGATAATTGTTTTGTTTTTATCGTAACCGAACACCACGTGCTGAAAACTTACATCACCCTTCACATTTTCAAGCACCAGGGTTTTGCCACTTTCGTCTGCAAGTTCTTTTGCCTCCAAAAATTCAAACACACGGTCACTGGCTGCTGAAGTGGATTGCAGGCTTGTAAGCGATTGTGCAATTTGCGAAAGTGGATTTGCAAACAAGCGGACATAAATCATAAATGCGGTAATCGTGCCCAAATCTTCGCCGCGGTAGATTGCCAGAATTGCGCCAACAATCACCACTGCAACAAAGCCAAAATTGCCAACAAATCCCATGATTGGCCCCATCACGCCTGAAATAAACTGCGATTTCCAACCGCTTGTGTAAAGGCGTTTGTTTATGCGATGGAACTCTTTTTCAGTCTGCTCTTTTGCATTGAAAAGTTGCACAACGTTGTGCCCAGAATAAACTTCTTCGGCGTGAGCGTTAAGTTCCGCCAAATTCTTCTGGTTTTGAACAAAATACTTTTGCGAGTGCGTTAAAAAGATAAGCGAAAATGAAAAGCCAATGATTGTTGCGCCAATAACCGTCAGTGCCAAAATCCACTCTGTAACAAACATCATGATAAACACGCCAAGGAACAAAATTGTGCTGTGGAAAAGGTTGCCTATGCTTTGGTTCATGCTCTGCCCAACTTGGTCAACATCGTTCGTCACACGGCTTAAAATGTCACCAAACATGTGGGTGTCAAAATAATTTAACGGCATTCTGTTAATTTTGTGCGAGATATCGTGGCGAAACTTTCTTGTAACTTTTTGAGTTACCGTTGTTAAAATGAATTGTTGGAAATAAGTTAAAATTGCCCCAGCAACGTAAATGATAACCAAGAAAATTGCAATGTCGGTCACCGCTTTTGTATCAACACTGCCGGTTGTTCTTAAACCTTGAACAATTAAATTGGTTATATCAGAAATTTTATTTGGCCCTATTATCTGGAAGACCACGCCAACGGCGCCAAGTGCAATGGCAAGAGCCATCCACCACCAATATTTGCGGCAGTATAAAAGCAGTTTCACCATTGCCCTTTTAAATGAACCTTTTTCTGCTTTTTGTCTGCGCTTTTTTGTTTCTACAACTTCTGTTTTTACTTTCTTTGCCATATCACAATTCCTCCTGTGAAAGTTGTGAAAGGGCTATCTCTTGATAAACTGGGCAATTGTGGATAAGTTCATCATGCGTGCCCATGCCAACCATGTTGCCGTTATCCAGCACAATAATTTTGTCGGCATCTTTAATTGTTCCAATGCGCTGTGCAACAATAAATTTCGTGGCATTATCTGTGTGTTTTTTAAGTGCCGTGCGCAATTTTCTGTCAGTTTTAAAATCCAAAGCAGAAAAACTGTCGTCAAAAATGAAAATTTCAGGTTTGCGCGCAATGGCTCTTGCAATGGAAAGGCGTTGCTTTTGCCCACCAGATACATTTGTTCCGCCCTGTGCAATTGGGCTATCTAGCCCCTTCCCCATGCGTGAAACAAAATTGCTTGCTTGTGCCACAGAAATGGCCGATTTTAGCCCTTCTTCGTCTGCGTTGTTGTCCCCAAAATTGACATTACTCCTCACTGTGCCTTTAAACAAAACTCCGCGCTGTGGAACATAGCCTATTTTTTTATTCAAGGTTTCAAAATCGTAATCTTTAACATTAACGCCATCCAAATAAACGTTGCCTTCGGTGGCATCGTAAAGCCTTGGAATAAGGTTGATAAGCGTGCTTTTTCCGCTGCCTGTTGAGCCAATAAACGCAATTGTCTGCCCCTGCTTTGCTTCAAAAGAGATGTTGTGCAGAACGTATTCGTCTGCCTCTGGATATTTAAACGAAACATTTTCAAAAACAACCGATGTTTTGCCGTCAAAGTTTTCATCTTTATAGCAACCCGGAATTATGCTGTCTTTGGTGTCCAAAACCTCATTTATTCTTCGTGCAGAAACAAGCGCACGTGGCATCATGATAAAAATCATGATAAGCAGCATAAACGCCATTATAATTTGCATGGAAAAACTCATAAACTTGCTCATTGAACCCACAGTGAGCGGCGTGACAATGTAAGCACCTATCCAATAAATTGCCAAACTAAGCCCACTCATTAAAAGGTTCATAAATGGGCTCATAATTGCCATAACACGCCCAGCAAACAGATTGGTTTTTGTTAAAATCTGGTTGTATTTGCCAAATTTTGCGTTTTGATATTCCTCTGCGTTAGATGCGCGTATAACCCTGATGCCAGTAAGGTTTTCTCTTGTAACACGGTTGATATCGTCAGTCAACTTTTGAACCTTTTTGAATTTTGGCAGAGCAATAAGCACAACAATTGTTACCATTAAAACAAGGGACACAATTACAACCGCCGTGGAAACTGTCCACTGCCAACTGGAATCCACAATTTTTGTTATTGCCCAAACAGCCATGATTGGCGCTTTGATAAGTGCCTGCAAGCCCAAGGCAATAAAAAATTGAACATTCATAATATCGTTTGTTGTTCTGTTGATAAGGCTGGCGGTGGAAAATTTGTTAATTTCTGCAAGCGAGAAGTCTTGAATTTTTGAATACACCTTCACGCGCAAATTGTAAGAAAGCCTTGATGCCAAATTTGCCACCAAAAACCCAACAACAATGGCACTTGCCAAACTGCCAAACGCACAAGCAAGCATAAATCCGCCATTTTTAAGCACAGACGACATAACAATGTTTTCGCCAACTATTTCGTTTATCATCGCTTCGCTATATTCTGGCAAGGTTAAATCCAGCCAAACTTGCAAAACCACAAAACCCACAATAGCGGCTATAACAAGATAATCTATCCATTTTAAATATTTCAGTAATTTCAGCATGTTTCACCCCTATCAAACCGCTTAAAAAAGCCAATTTAAACCTATTATACCTCAGAAAATTTTCATTTGCAAACAAATTTTAATATGTTTGTAATAAAAAATATGTCTATAATTTATTAGACATATTTTTAAATTATTCTTCGCTTGGCAATTGCCATTTTAAAATTGGGGCTTGTCCAGTTTGCAAAAGCCAAACTTCTTCGTCAAACCCAAACTTTGCATCATATGGGGCATTTATAATTTCGCAGTTCTGCTCGCCGCCAAAGCCGCCAATCTCGCCACAAACATTTCCATCATTTGCTATTGCGTAGCAATATTGCATCCTGCCGGAAAGTTGCCCGATGATTTGCCCATTTTTTAAGGTTGTGCTAATGCTCACTTGGCAGTAACTGTGTTGAACCGCATCCGCTGTTGCATGCGTGTATCTGCCATATAAGCCGCCAACATATCCCTGTTTGCCTTCCGCCGTTATGCTACCAACCGCATAGTTGTTTTGCGAACTAAATTGCCCCTCGCCAATCAGTCCGCCGGCAACAACATTTTTTGCTTGCCCAGTTACATTAATCTGCGCATTGCTGAACACCTCTTTAACCGCATTATTCTTGCTGGAATCTTTTGCCAAAGCGCCGCCCACAACAACATTGCCGCTTGCCGCTTGCACATTAATTTGCCCAACATAAGAACTTTGCCATATTAGCGCGTTCTTTTTTTCGCTTGTGTTCTGCCCAACAATTCCGCCAACTGTCACATCTTTTTCAACCGTCAAGATTATTGTAACTCCGCTGGCACAATTTTTAATTTCTCCCACATTTTTGCCAACAATTCCGCCAACCACTTTGGCATTTGTTAAGTTGACATTTCCATTTACAGTGCAATTTTCAATTTCTCCGCTGTTGATTTGTGCAAGTCCGCCAAATATGGAGTATTTCTGAGAAGTGGCATCAATTACAATGTTCAAATTTTCAACCGTGCCGACATTTTCCTTTAAAAGCGCAGTTTTCAAACCACTTATTGTATGCCCATTTCCGTTTAAACTGCCATAAAGTTTTATGCTTTTCCAAGTTCTATCTTTCATGTCCAAATCTTTTTCTAACACAAAACTGTAATGCCCTGCATTGTGCAAAAGTGTGGAGAATTCTTTCTCATTATTTATCTTCATTGTGTTTGGCACAAGATAAAAACTCAGCACAAAAAGTATCACATTTGTCAGCCCCAGCCCAAACAGCGTTAAGAACGCCCTTGCATTTCTCTTTTCCAGAACACTTTTCTTAAGCACATAAAAAGTGAAATTGCCAATGGCAATGCAAACGCTGTAAATCATGGTGACAATCAAAAACGTCTCGTTAAAATACAGATACACCTGTTTTGGCGAGAAAAGCGAAACAATTAATAGCAGCGATGAAAACGCCAGCGGAAAAAACTCCAAAAAGATGCACAAAAATTTGAGCAGAACCATTCGCCTTCTGGCATTTTCCAAAACATCTTCTCGTGTTTTTATGCCTTTCTTTTCAGGTTCAACATTTATCGTTTTCAAGGACGGCTCTCTGCCCATTACAGAAAGCACGCTCACAGAGGTGTCAAGTGATAGGTCAAGTGCAGACAACCTTGTTTTAACCCTTGATACAACATCTTCGAACTGGTCATAATCTCGGCATTTTTGTATCTCTTGCAAATTTTGTTCAAGCGGTTTAAGTTGCAAGCGATAGTAGTCCACGCCCTTTTTGGCTTTAAGCCCCTCTTGTTTTTCTATTTCCAGCAAAATTTTTTGATTTCTCATCAAAAAGTCGTTAAGCCTATCCATTATGCCTTTTTTATCATAATCATCAGGAACAAACTCTGAGCGCTCACCTTGATATAGGTTTGCGCGGCTAACAACGCCAGCGTAAAACTCGTCATGCTCGTCATCGCCAAGTTCAAGCAGCGTTTCCCACTCTGGCAAAGTGTCTGCCTTTGCTTTGGATGTTACAAGTTCTTGGTCGGTGCGGCAGTGGCATTTTATTTTTATAAGTTGCCAGTAAAGTTCCACCTTATCGGCACATTTTGAAATTGCAATGGTCATGTATTTTTCGGCTGGCTTAAAATATCGCCAAGCCTGAAATTTTTCTGCTATATCTTTGCAAAGTGCCCCTAACTTTTCGCCGTCCGACATATAAGAAAGATAAAAATCAATTTGTGCCTGCGCCTCTTGTAAATCAAAGAAAACAACTGGCATAATTTTGCTGATAACCGCACTGACAAAAGCATCTCTGGCGTTTTGATTCATGTATTTAAGTGTGTCTTCAAGTTGCTGGCGGTCACGGTAAGTTAAAATGTCTTTTGTGCTTTTAAAGTTCCTCATTAATATTGCAAGGTTGCTTTGTTCGTGCCCAGCATCAAGTTCCAAAATTTTATTGTAATAATCTTTATCGTCACTTTTCTGAGCAAGAGAAAAGTAAAAGTTAATGAACCTGTCAACATCTTCTTTGTCAAAACATTTAACAACTTTTTGAACAAGTTCGCTGTCCAGCGTTTCTATTGCTTTGTTTTCTGCCGCAGATATAAAATCTTCGCGGCTAGGGGTTTTATACGAGGCAAGTTCCAACAAAAACTGGTTGTAAAACTCCGCACTGTCCTGCTGCATTACAAGTTTTTCCCATCTTTCAACAAAGTCCTCGGCAAAATTTTTGCTGGCATATCTTAAAATGTTTGAAATTTGTTCTCTGTCCGAAAAATTGCTCAGTTTTTCAAAGAATTCGTCCTCTGTTCTAATTTTTTTATCACAGAGCAGGCGCGCAAACAAAAGTTCGCTGCTGTATGGGTTTTCTTCCAAAGTTTCGTCCAAAATTTTGTCTGCCGTTTGAAAATCGCCATTTTTTAATGCAAGAAACAGCCACTTTGTTTTGCCCTCGCTGCTAACCTCCACATTTTCAACACTGTAATGGCCAAGTTCGTTTGGAGAGATGCTTTCAACATTGGCATATTCTTTTTTCTTTGGATTAACTCTTTTTAAATTGATAGTTTCAATTTTGGCAGTTTCGATTGCCGCATTTTTTTCTTCAGTTTTTACAAGAGTTTCCAAATCTTGAAGCAAAGAAACGGAGTTTATATCAAAAACGCTTTTGCAATTTTGCAAAGTAGGCGGCAACTGCTCTTTTTTTATCTTTTTCACATCCACTATTAAAATAAGGCTTGTGGATGTTTTTTGTTTTTTGGAAATTCTTAAATTGTATCTTTCTATAATGTGGCGAAAAACGCCCAAGTCGGTCAAGGAATTTAACTGAAGAATGAGCATTTTACTTGTTTCTAATGCACGGAAAGTATCTTCTTCGTTCTCTTTTGTTTGCAAAAAAAGATTGTAATAAGAAAGTTCCAATTTGTTTAAAAGTTCGGCAATATTGTTATGTATTTGTGGGTTTTCATCCCCAGCCGTGCAAAAAATGACGTCATACAGTTGCTTTGACGATGACATCTCATATGTTCGCTTAATTCTGTCCACCCTTTTTGCCAAATCGGTGTAACTTTTCGCTTCTTCTGGTGGGGCAAGTTCAACCGCCTTTAAAAAATCTGAATCGCTTGAAAGGGAAGGTATGCTGTCCGCAAAAAAGCGTGGGCGTCTGGAAGTGCCCCTTTTGTTCGTGAACAAAACTATTTGATTTTTTGCAAGTGCTTTGCCAAAATAACCTTGAAAAGACAGAGGATACTGCTCGATGATGTTTTTAAATTGTTCCACAGCCTCATCGAACCTGAAGCCTCTGGAAAGTTCGTTTGCCAAAGCAATTAAAACTTCTTCCTCTTTAGAGGAATTTTCGTCAACATACAAAGAGCCACAGAACATACATTTAACCATGTTCTGCCCAACAACTTTATATTTTTTGCCTCCGCAGTTGTTGCAAACCCTTTCTCTCATCAAACATCCTTATTTCTTTTTTGTAGTTTTTCTCTTTAAAACATAGCCGTTAAGTTCTTGGTTATATTTTTCAAATTCAGCCATCTCTTTTGGCGTTACACTTGGCGGCATGGTTTCAAGCACACGCGTGAAATCTTCGTTTGTGACTAAAACAACTTTGTCGGTGGCAATGGCCTTTAAAAGAGGCTCGTCTTTGGCACGGTCGCAAAGTTCTTCAATGTCGGCGCCGCTATAATTTTCCGTTTGCGCAACAATTTTGTCTATATCAAAATTTTTGGCAACAGGCACGCCCTTCATGTTCTTTTCAAGCATAAATTTTCTGGCTGGCGCATCTGGAAGTGGAAGATAAATTTTCTGCGAAAAACGGCCAGAGCGCATGGCGGCAGTGTCCACATCCCAAGGCCTGTTGGTTGCGCCCAAAAGCAAAAGATTTGGGTTTCTTCCGGCAAAGCCGTCAATTTGCTGCAAAAACTCGTTCACGCGCTTATCGTTGTGTGTGTCAATTCCACGTTTGCCGAACAAGCCATCCATTTCGTCAATAAAAATAATTGCCCTGTCTTGTTTGTTGGCTTCTTCAAACAGGGAGTTTATGTTTTTCTCACTTTCGCCCACCCATTTGCTGACAATATCTGAGCCCTTTACAGCATAAAATTTGGCTTGTGCCTCGTTTGCTATCGCTTTTGCAATCATGGTCTTTCCAGTTCCCGGTGGACCATACAAAAGGATTCCGCCGCCCGATTTTTTGCCATACATTTTATACTTTTCTGGATATTTAACAGGGTTCAGCATTTTTATTGTAATTGCCCTTTTAACATCTTCAAGGCCAGCAACATCATCAAAACTGATGTTTGGAATTTGTGCCGTCTGCCACTGCTTGATGTCTTCGTCTTGTTCCTGTTTTAAGTCTTTTTTCTCTTGTTTTGCTGCCTTTGTGCTGTTGCCAAGGTTATCCGAAATTTTAACCAATCCGCGTGCCCTTTCCATGCGAACTTCTTTCAGTTTCCCTTGGCTCTGCTTTGCCATTTGCATCATTGTTTCGCTGGCGAGCAAAAAATTACGCTTTGCCAAGGCAACATTGCCCTGATTTCGCGCCTCTTTGCCCTTTCTCATGTAAAGTTCAAATGTGTCAGAAAGCACATTGATGTTTGTTTCTTTCATTTGCACTCCAATTTATTTGTTATCGGCCTCGCTGTCAATCTTCTTGCGGATTTCTTCCATTTCTTTGTCGATATTTTCAGATGAAAGTTCGTCTTGGCTGGCTTGTTCCATGATGAACTTTTCAAGTTCTTTATCGCTCATGGCGTTGCCGTCTTTGTCTTTGCCTGCATTGTAGAAAGTTTCTTGGCTCATCTGCATAAAGTTGTCCATTTGGTCAGTTTGAGTTTCAACTGCAAGCATGGCTTCTTCAAACTGTGCCTGAATTTTGGTGAACTCTTTGGCATCAGCAAGTTTGCTCATCTCCCTTGAGATATCGCTCATGCCACGAAGAAATTCGGATGTCATCATGGTAACATCTTTCATTTGAGCGGTAATTTCAAAATTCAAAAGCATTTCTTGTGCACGCTTTTGCTGCTGAACTGTCATTTTATAGCCAGAAAGCGCCAAGTTGAATTGTGCGTCAAGACCTTTCATTTTTGCACGTTTTGCCGCATCAATGAAAACCTGCTTTTGGTCTTCCAAGCGGTTAATCTGCTTGTTCATTGTGTTGATTGTTCTTTTAATCAACATCTTCTTTTCAATTTCTTTTTGTTGTTTAGATTTAAAAATTCCCATTTTTTATTCCTCCATTTTAATTTTTTTCTTTTTTATTGGCTCAGCATTTTCTTCTAGCAAATCTTTTTGGTCGTTTAAAACATTTTCTTTTTCAAACAAGGTTAAAATCTCGTCTTCGGTTTTGCCAATGCCATAAATTGGTTGGTTAAGTTCATATGCCGATTGAACCTCTGTGAAAAGTTCGTCAGCCGAGGTGAGCACATCTTCCGAGGCAATTCTTGTTTGCAAGGCTTTGTTCAAAAATTTTGCCAATCTTTTTTGGTCAACCAGAAGTTCGCTTAAAGGCACTTTGGTTTGAGTTTTAAAGAATGTGTTGCTATCGTATGCCTCTTTAAGTTTGTTCATAAGCCTTATGTTGTAAAGCAAATACATACCTCGTTCAATGCAAGTTTGCTTTTCTTCGTTCAGGTGCGAAATCTTTTTGGCGTAGAAAAGTTGCAAATCTTTGCTCTTTTCTTTTTTGCCCTTGTCAATAAGCGCGTCAATTTCTTTCAGTTTTTGATAAACTTCCGCCTCCACCGTTCGCTCTTGCCGCTCTAATTCGCATATGGAATTAACAAGGTCCTCTCGGTTTAAGTTTTTAAATTTGTTTCTTCTAAATGGCCACCACATACGCTAATACTGTTCCCCCTCTTTTATTTTGTAAATCCTCTCTAACAAGTCTTGATATCTTTTCTTTTGGTCCTCATCTGCCAAGGCAAGCGCCTTTTCGCACTCTGGCAAATATATTGCACTTTTGTATTTAACTGGCTCGGAATATAAAATGTCTTCATTTGAAATTTCAAACTTTGCCAGCATAAGCCCCCACCACGCATCTGCACAATCGGGGTCAAGTTCCAGCGCCAATTGAAAGTTCATGTTTGCCTGCTTGAAAAAGCCCTCTTTTAAATTTAAATAGCCAAGCGTCAACTCTTTTAAAGTGCTTTCTTTGTTTTGCTCTGGCACATTTTTTGATGTTAAATAGGTGCGTTTCATCCGTTTTGTTCATCCTTCTTGCGTTGTATTATGTAGGCTTCAATTTCTTCCAGCACCCTAAAACACGTTTCTTGAGTGTTGTCTTTTGCCACCATAATTTTAAGGTCGTCAAGTTTGTTGGCAATTTTTGTGTCAACAAGTTGCACCTTGTCATTTGTGGTCGGATTGAAAAACCTGATTGTGTCTTTCACCTCCACAAGCCTGCGGCAAAGTGCATCGTTGCCGTTTGCATAAACAATTATGCTCTCCACATTTGCCACCATGTTTTCAATAAACTTTTTGTTCTTTATAATGCCGCGCGAGCCGCCACGCTTTTCGTCAAGCGGCTTTTTTATGTATTCACGAACAATGTAGAAAACCGCAAGCCCAACAATGACAATTAAAGTGATAATGTATAATGCAAGCATATTTCCCCCTCCTTATAACCTTGTCCCACAAGAAGAACAAAACTTTGAATTTTCTGGATTGACATTTCCACAAACAGGGCAAATATTTTTGCTGTTTGTTTTAAGCCCACACTCTGGGCAGAATTTGGCACCTTCGCTTAAAACCGCACCGCATCCTGCGCAAATATTGGTTTGTTTTCCGCTTTTTAACGCCTGCAATCTTTTTAAGTCTTCGCCATCTATAATAATGTTAAGAATGTTAAACGAAAACACGGCAATTCCATACTCGCTTTGCAACTTGTGCGACAGTTGCCCCAAAATTTTGTCCGACATCTCTTTTTTGCAATTGGAAAGTTGATTGTATGGCACACGATGTTGTTTTATGTAATCTAAAAGGCACAATTCTGTAACCGAAACAACATTAGATTGCAAACGCTCTTGCAATGCTTCCGCCGTTAAATTTTGAGAAACACCAATCAAATACAAGTAGCACTTTCTTGGGTCGCCAATTTGAACTTCAAAATCGCCACTGAAACCAACGCGGTAATTTTCGCCGGCAAACTCGTCAAAAAATGTGAACTTTTGCGCCGTTCCCCAAAGCAATTTAAGTTTTGCCGTTTTGCTCATAAAAAGCACTTCAAGCACACTGTTTTCATCCGTTTCTTTTTCCAAAAAGTCAGAAATTTGATACTTTCCAGATTTTAAAGTTTGAAGCATTTGCCCATCTTTGATAAGAATTGCATTGTGAGTTTCTGGCACAATAAGTGTCGTTTTAGGGCTTTGAACCGCCACTCTGGTGAAAAGTTGGGAATTACTCCCAGAAAACTGAATTCTATTTTGTTCCATTTTCCCTCTAAAATAGCATATAGTTACTCACAATTAGTATAACAAAATTTTTTTATCAAAGTCAACAAACAACAAAAGAAATAAAAATTTTTGTCGAAATTCGGCTCTTGAACAAAAATTTATCCACATTTAAACAAAAATGAGTGTTATTCATATAAAAATTTAAGGAGTTTTATATGCAAAACAATATTGATAAACAAATTTTTAAATATCTAACCAGTCACAATGCCTCTGCCACAGCAAAAATTGAAGGCGGAAGCGCATATCCGCAAATTACTGGCGTAGTGGAGTTTTATCAGTTACAAAACGGCGTTTTGGTTGTTGCGGACATAGACAATCTGCCGCAAACAGAAACAAACATTTTTGCCTTTCATATTCACGAGGGTGGCTCGTGCGAGAACGATTTTTCGCTAACTGGTGGGCATTACAATCCGCAAGGGGCAATGCATCCAAGCCACGCTGGCGATATGCCGCCACTTTTTTCAAACGGCGGCAGTGCGTGGCAGGCCTTTTTTACAAACAGAATTTCTGTGAACGAAATAATTGGCAAAACGGTTATCATTCACGACAAGGTTGACGATTTTACATCGCAACCGTCTGGAAATTCTGGGAACAAAATTGCCTGTGGAGAAATTAAATGAAAAAGCACGGTTTTATCCGTGCTTTTTTATTAATAAATTGTTGCAATGGCGTTCCAGGTGTTTGGTCCAACAATTCCGTCCAGCGCCAGACCTTTTGTTGTTTGATACTGCCGCACTGCTTGCAAAGTTCTCTCGCCAAAAATGCCGTCAATGTTGCCAACATCAATCTGATTGCTGGAAAGAAGTTGTTGCAAAAACCTCACATACGCCCCACGGCTGCCCTGCCTGACAGTTGGATAAGGTGCAAGTGTAAGCAGTGTGCGCCAAGTGTTCTGCCCAACAACGCCATCCACTGCAAGTGAGTTGTCTTGTTGGAACTGCCTAACGGCACTTTCTGTATTCGCGCCAAAAATGCCGTCAACTGCAAGATTGGCACCATATCCGTTTAACAAGAACTGCAAAAGAAAAACAAAATTGTTGTCATCTCCGCGGCGAATTGTTGGGTAGTTCGCCAAATTGTCGCGCGGCAGATATTCCACCCCTAAAAAGTCGCACACGCCTTGGCAAGCCTCCTCGCCAACCTCGGTCTGCCACAAAGGGTTTAACATTCGGCGTGCTTCTTCCAGATTGGTCATAAACCCAGCCTCAATCAATGCTGATGGGCAGTTTACGCCAGAAAGCACCCCAACATCCAAAGTTTTAACTCCTCGCCCATTTTGTGGCGTGCCTTCAAGCAAATTTTCGTAAATATCTTGCGCCAGTGCACGGCTTTGGTTTGCACGCGGATTGGTTAAAGAATAAAAAACTTCAACGCCGGAGGTGTTATTAAATTCTTCGCCAAATGCGTTATACGCAAAAGTGACAAGCGCCGTCAAGTTCTGCCGGTTTATTCGCCTTACACGCTCAGAAATGCTTATGTCGGCATTTTCTGGCTTGACATCATAAACCGAAAACCCATTGCGCAAATCCGCCTCCAAAAATTTGTTTTTCGCTGCCCTGTTAAATTCGTTTTCCAAAATGGACCTATTAAGTCCCGGCACAACTGGCGTTCGCTTGCCAGGTGTTGGCGGCTGTGTGCCATGTTCATCGTTACCGCCTATGTAATAAATTTCGTTTGGCATAAAATTCTCCTTTTCAGCATTTTATATGAAAATTACTTAAATAAATTGAATAAATTTAATTGTAGAAAGTTGACATTATTTTTTAAAAGTATTATCATATCCCCATGAAAAATAAAGAAAATGTGGTAAAAGAGATTTCTCTTAACAGAATTATTCTGCCAATTATGTTTATATTCATTTCCGTGTTCTTGGAAATGGTAAATTTTTTGTATATCGGCTTTAAGTCTGGCTCTGGCGCCCAACTGGTGTTCCCAGCCCAGTGGCTGTTTAACATTGGTGCAATTTTGGCAATTGCTGGGCTTATTTATCTTGTAAAAAGCCCTAAAGCAATGATTCCAATCTTCTTTTTGTTTTTATCACTCCAAATTGGCATAAATGCTTTAAGTGCCAACATTTACGGAATTTTTGGCGACATATTTTCTATGGACTACATCAAACTTGGCAGAGAGGCTGGTGCTGCTGTTCGTTGGGAATATATCGATTTTGGCTCAATTGCGATTTACTTTTCAATTTTGGCTGTTGTTATTGTGGCAGTGGTGCTGCTCTTTAAATTCAACAAACGCAAAGTTCACTTAAAAAGGTTGTCGGCTTTAAGTTTTTCGCTAATACTTGTTCTTCTTGTGGAGGCGTGCGGCATTACAAGTTATTCCTGCCAAATTGTTGCCGTTACAAATGCAGATTCTGAAACCATAGAGAACAACACAAGTTATCTTTATGAAAGTTTTGCTTTTAAAACCGAGGCTTATAAAGAATTTGGCTATTATGGTTTTTATTTGAAAAACCTTTGGGATATGTGTTTTGGGAACGTTAAAGCAAACGATGATGAGGTTGAAGAACTTAAAACATATATAGAAGAAGGCAAAACCACTTTTGATGAACTTGATGGGCGTTTGGCTGACGACAATTTGATTGTAATCCTTTGCGAAAGCCACGAGTGGTTTGGATATGACCCAATTAACACCCCTAATGTTTGGAACCTTATAAATGGCGGCGCAAACGCTTGTGTGTTCGACAATTATCACTCCCATAACAAAACCAACATAAGCGAAGGCATTGTTATGGCTGGCAACAAGGCCCAGCAAAACGATTTAAGCACCCTTGTTAAACATTATGGATACGATTACGCATACACTTTGCCAAAGCTTTTCAAGGCTGCCCATGCCGACAAAACAGAGGTCAAGGCAACATATTTCCACACTTGGAAACGCTCGTTCTATGACCGTGACGACACATATTTGGAAGACGGCTACGGCTTTGACGAATACATTTCTGTGGACCAATATTCAAAGTATAACTCCAAATTCTTTGGCGATTGGGTTTGCGACAGCGATTTTATTGAAGAATTTAAAGACGATTTTGTTCCTGACCTTCAGGGCAATGGAAAATTTTTAAGTTTCTTTGCCACAATGACAACACATGGAACTTACGATTATGACAACCCTCGCTACAGTGACCTTTATGAAAAATATGACGAAAATTACGACGATTTTAAAGCCTGGTTTGAAGATTATTATGCTGAAAAATATGTTATCCCAAAAGATGAAGAATCCCTTTTGCAATTCCGCAGATACAAAGTTGGCATGATGGAATTTGACAGAACAATCGGCAAAATTTTTGACTTGTTAAAAGAAAAGAATCATCTTGATGATACAACAGTTGTTATGTTCGCCGACCACAATGCATACATTGAAAACTTAACTTACAAACTTAAAAATGTTGAAAAAACCGACTTCTCAAACACAAAGGTTCACAATGTTCCGCTTATAATTTACAATTCAAAACTCACGCCGGGAACATATTCCAATTTCTGCAACACTTACGATGTTTTCCCAACCATCGCTGAACTTCATGGGCTGTGCTACAACAAAAATTTGGCGCAAGGATACAACCTGTTCTCCGACAGTATAAAAAATTCGTTCTTTGCTTCCAATTTGGGTGGGATGTTCACAGATAAGTTTTACAGCAAAAACATTTCAGACGTGGTTTCGCTTAAAGAAAACTTTACAGCAGATGACCTTGCACAGTTCAAAAGCCAAGCAGAAAGGTTTTATCAGCGACAGAAAAAGTTAGAGGCCATATATGTTAAAAACTTGGCAATTTAAAGGCAGCAATTATTGCTGCTTTTTATTTTTTAAAAACTGTTGTTTTTTTACGCACAATTTGTTAAAATAATGCCATGGAAAAATGCATAGCTTCCATTGCAACGCCTTTGGGCAAAGGTGCAATATCTATAATTAGGATGAGTGGCAAAGATTGTTTAAAAATTGCCCTCAAAATTTTTCATGCAAAAAATCTGGAAAATGTTGAACCTCGCCACATGTATTTTGGGCAATTGGAACTTTCTGCAAATGCAGTGGAACAATGCCTTATGGTGTTTTTTAAAGCACCGTTTTCTTACACTGGCGAAGATGTTGTAGAGTTCCAAATTCACGGAGGCGTTTTAATTGCGCAAAAAGTGCTTGAAAGGTGTTTGGCTGCAGGCGCAATTTTGGCTGAGCCGGGCGAATTCTCCAAGCGTGCCTTTATAAACGGAAAAATAACATTAGATAAAGCCGAGGCCATTGCAAGCGAAATAAACGCCGAAACCGAAGGCGAACTTTTCAGCAGTTTGCAGGTGACAAATGGGCTTTTGGCGGACAAAATTTTAAAAGCACAAGACGAACTTAAATTGTTGCTTGCGCAACTTGAAGTTGGCATGGATTATCCAGACGAAACCGAAGAAGTGCGCCTAAAGGAAGATGTGTTTGAAAAATTGCAAGCAATAAAACACGACATCTGCGAAATTTTGGACAATTCGCACGCGGCAAAATATTTACGCAACGGAATTAATGTGGCACTTATTGGTCGCACAAATGTGGGCAAAAGCAGCATTATGAACGCCTTGCTTGGACAAGAGAGGGCCATTGTTACAGATATTCAAGGCACAACCAGAGACAGCCTTGTGGAAAGTTTTTCTCATAACGGAATTAAAATTAACCTATACGACACCGCTGGTATCCGCGAGACCAAAGATAAAGTTGAACAGATTGGCATAACAAAAAGTAAGCAAAGCCTGCAGCAAGCGGATGTGGTGTTGTTTGTTTTGGATGGCAGCCAAAAGTTACATAAAGATGATGAACAAATTGCAAAACTCATTGGCGAAAAGCCGTTTATCTGCGTTGTGAACAAAATGGACAAGCAGCGCGTGCTGGAAAAGCAAAAAAACGAAATTGAAGTTTCTGCCCTTATTAGAAAGAACATTAAAGCGTTAAAAGACAAAATTGTAGATTTGGTTATAACAAAAGAAATTGACTTTAACAAACTTGTGCTTTCTAACGAGCGCCAAGGACAAATTTTAAATGAAGCCGTTGCACTTTTGGAAAAAGCAATTGTGGAAAAAAATCAAACATTAGACATAACCTCAATGCTGATTAAAAATGTTTGGAATTGCTTGGGAAAAATTACAGGAAATACAGAAAACGAAGATATTATTGACCTTATTTTTTCAAAATTTTGTTTGGGAAAATAATAAAAAAATTAAAATAATTAAAAAATCCTATTTTAAATGTAAAAAAATATATTAAAAAATTAATAAAAATAAATTTTAATTGTTTTTTTAATAATTTTAAAAATAAAAATTAAAAGGCAAAAAATATGGCAAAAAATATAGAAAAATTTGATAGCATAGTGATTGGTGCTGGGCACGCAGGATGTGAGGCAGCACTTGCTCTTGCACGCACAAACAACAAAACCTTGCTTCTTACAATCAGCCTTGATGCCATAGCCTTTTTGGCCTGCAACCCTTCAATTGGCGGAACGGCAAAAGGTCAACTTGTTGCAGAAGTGGATGCTCTTGGCGGCGAAATGGGCATAATTGCAGATAAAACCGCACTGCAAATTCGCATGTTAAACCGCGGCAAAGGGCCCGCCGTGCAAAGTTTGCGAGTGCAATCCGATAAAAACGCCTACCACAGCGAAATGAAAAAAGTCCTGGAAAATGAGCCTAATTTGTTTGTGCGTCAAGGCGAGGTTGCAAGTGTAACCATGGACAAAGATAAAAAATTTGTCACCACCACACTTGGGCTTACATATCAGGCAAAGAGCATTGTTTTCGCAACTGGGGTTTATCTTAAAAGCGATGTTATCATTGGGCAAAGCCGCGAGCACATCGGCCCAAACGGCTTTAAGAACTCATCCAAACTTTCGGAAAGCCTTGAAAATCTTGGCATAAAACTTTTGCGTTTTAAAACTGGCACGCCTGTTCGCTTGCACGCCAGAAGTGTGGATTTTTCTAAAATGGAATTGCAAAAAGGCGAGGAAGACATTTTAAGTTTCTCCAACATGACCGAAGGAAAAGTGGAGAACAAAGCGGTTTGTCACTTAACATACACCACTCCAAAAACACACGAAATTATAAGGAAAAATTTAGATAAAGCCCCTGCCATTTCTGGAGAAATTAAAGGTATTGGCCCACGTTATTGCCCTTCCATAGAAACCAAAGTTGTTCGTTTTGCAGATAGAGAACGCCATCAACTTTTTCTTGAACCTGAAGCGCTGGACACGCAAGAACTTTATCTTCAAGGCTTTTCAACTTCCATGCCAGCAGATTTGCAAAAAGACATGGTTCACTCTGTGATAGGCTTGGAGAAAGCGGAAATCATGCGCGATGCCTACGCCATTGAATACGATTGCATTGAACCCACTCAACTGAAACCAACTTTGGAGTTAAAAAGTATCAGCGGGTTGTTCTTTGCCGGCCAAATTAATGGCACAAGCGGATACGAAGAAGCCGCTGCGCAAGGAATTATTGCTGGCATCAACGCAAGTTTATTCAACAAAAACAAACCTCAACTTATTTTAAAGAGAAGTGATGCATATATTGGCGTTTTAATTGACGACATTGTAACCAAAGGCACAAACGAACCTTATCGCATGATGACCAGCCGTGCAGAATACAGATTGTGGCTGCGTCAAGACAATGCGGATGTGCGCCTAACAGAAATTGGAAGGAAAGTTGGGCTTGTAAGCGATGAAAGATATAAAAAATATCAAGAAAAGTGCAAAAAAATTGAAAAAATAGTAGAAAAATTGCATCAAAAAGTTAAAATTGATGAAAAATTGCAAAAATTGTTTGAAGAAAATGGCGAAAACTTGCCAAAAGAAAACCAAACATTTCTTTCGCTTATGCGCCGAACAAATATTGATATTTTTAAATTAAACGATGTTTATCATCTTTTTGATGAAACCGACAAACGCTTGCTGGAAACCGTAAACACAAAAATCAAATATGAGGGCTACTTAAAACAGCAACAAGAAGACATTGACAAAATGTTGGCAAACGAAAATGTGCTTATTCCAGAAAACTTTGATTATATGTCGGTTAAAGGTTTAAGAGAAGAAGCCAAAGAAAAACTATCTCAAATAAAGCCAATCAGCATTGGGCAAGCCTCACGAATTTCAGGGGTGTCCCCAGCCGACATCTCCGTGCTTTCAATTTTAGTAAAAAGGGCAAAAAATCAAAAAAAATAGGTGAAAAATGCAGTTTTTAAGCGAAATTTTTAGAAAAAACGATATAATTATCAACAAAAATCAAGAAAATCAATTTGATTTGTTTTTTCATTACCTTGTTCAAGAGAACGAAAAATTCAACCTTACCGCAATAACTGACGAGCGCGAAGTTGTGGTAAAGCATTTCTTGGACAGTGTGTTGCCGGCAGACCAAATTCCACAAAACGCAAAAGTGGTGGACATTGGCAGCGGTGCAGGTTTTCCAGCCGTTCCATTAAAGATTGTTCGCCCTGACATTGATTTGTGTATGGTTGATAGCCTGAACAAGCGCGTGAATTTTTTAAATGAGGCAATCTCAATGTTAAATTTAACCAAAACTCGCGCAATACACGCTCGCGCCGAAGATTTTGCACAAAAAAATCGCGAAACTTTTGATATCGCCGTTGCCAGAGCCGTTGCCCCTTTAAACACGCTGGTGGAATATTTACTCCCGCTTATAAAAATTGGCGGACAAGCAATCATTTACAAATCCTCAAAATTAGACGAAGAACTTGCCATTTCAAAAAACGCCATATCAATTTTGGGCGCAAAAGTGGAAAATTGTTTGGAGTTTAACATTGAAGATTTACAAAGAAGAATTTTGATATTAGAAAAAACAAACAAAACTCCTGCAAAATATCCTCGCGGACAAAACAAACCAAAAACCAATCCGATTGTCTAAAAAAATTAAAAAAGTAAAGAAAAATTCATCAAATTTGCTATTTTTTATGTTTTTTATTGAATTTTCTTTATTTTTTTTTATCTTTATTGTATAATTTTATTGAATTTATTAAATTAAAAAGGATGAAATATGGGTAAAATTATTGCTTTTGCAAACCAAAAAGGTGGCGTTGGAAAAACCACAACCTGCATAAATGTTGCAACTTACATGGCACTTATGGGCAAAAAGGTTTTGCTTGTAGATGTTGACCCTCAAGGCAATGCAACAAGTGCCGTTGGCATAAATAAAACCAAAGAACTCAAAACAATTTACGACCTTATTGGCGGTGAAAGCGCTTATGACGAAGTAATACAGCCAACAATTGTAGAAAATTTGTATATCATTCCTTCAACAGTCGATTTGGCTGGCGCTGAGGTGGAACTTATACAAATTCCTCAACGAGAAAAGGTTATTAAGCGCATTTTGGACGAAATAAAAGACGCATACGACTTTATTTTAATAGATTGTCCACCTTCGCTCGCCCTTATAACCGTGAACGCTTTAACGGCTGCCGACAGTTTGATTGTGCCTATTCAGTGCGAATTTTTTGCTCTGGAAGGCTTAACACAACTTATGAATACCGTGCGGCTTATAAAATATCATCTAAATCCAAATTTGGATATTGAAGGCGTTGTTATGACAATGAAAGACAAAAGATATAACCTTACAAATCAAGTCAGCAACGAAATTATCAAATTTTTCAACAAAAAGGTTTATTTAACAACCATTCCAAGAAATATCCGTTTGGCAGAGGCGCCAAGCCATGGTTTGCCAGTTGCTTTATATGATGCAAATTCCAAAGGTGCCGAGGCATATCTCAGCCTTGCAGAAGAAATTTTAAAAAGAAATAAAACACCTTATAACAAAATTTCAAAGTTAAGAAAAATAAAATTTAAAGGAGGAAATGTAGAAGAAAATGGTGAACAATAAAGGATTAGGAAAAGGGCTAAACGCCTTATTTGGCATTTATGATGAGGATGATAGTTATAAAAACATAACTACACAAAAAGTGACCGAGGGTAATGGTGGTGTGCTTGAAATAGACATTACTAAGATAAAGCCAAACCCAAATCAGCCAAGAAAAAATTTTGATGAAGATGCTTTAAAAGAGCTTGCTGCTTCTATAAAGGTTCACGGCATAGTTCAGCCTATTGTGTTGAATAAACAACCAAATGGCGAATACATGATTATCGCCGGTGAACGTCGTTGGAGGGCCGCTCAACTTTGTGGGCTTACAAAAGTTCCTGCAATAGTTAAAAACTACACAGAAAAACAAATTAAAGAAATCAGTATTATCGAGAACCTTCAAAGGGAAGATTTAAACCCTGTAGAGGCAGCAAGAGCGATTAAACAACTCATGGATGAATACCACTTAACTCAAGAAGTTGTTTCAGAACGAATTGGCAAAAGCCGCTCAAACATTGCTAACACTTTGCGATTGTTAACTTTATATCCAGACGTTGTGGATATGATTGAAAAAGGCAAACTTTCTGCTGGCCATGCAAGATGTTTGGTTGTTGTGGAAGACCCAACCACGCAAATAAAATTGGCGCAAATGGTTGTAGATAAAAATTTAAGCGTGCGCGAACTTGAAAAAGCAGTTAAAAACTACACAAATCCTACAAAAAAAGTTGTAATAAAGCAAGAACAGTCAATAGAATTAAAAGAACTGATTGTTCAAATGCAAAAAACGTTTGCAACAAAAGTCTCCGCAATAGGCAATGACAGCAAAGGGCGAATTTATATAGATTATTATTCCAGAGACGATTTAGATAGAATAGCTGAATTGCTAGAATTGTTAAATAAAAAAGAAATGACCCTTCAAGATTTACAAAACTACAATAGGCGCAAGGGAAAATAATGAAAAAAAAGCAAAAAAATGTTTCACGTGAAACATTTTTTTGTTAAAAAAGTGGCCCATAAACATTTCACAGGCCAATTTGCAAAAGTTTTTGTTTTTAAAACATCCAACGACATTCAAGCCCATACATAGAACAACCATAAGTTGAAATGTTTCACGTGAAACATTTTATTTTTAATTGACTAGTAGGGGCAGTTTATTCTATAATTATTATGTTCTAAATTACAAATGGAGGTATTATATGAAACAATCACTTAAAGGCACAAAAACAGAGCAAAATCTCATGGAGGCATTTGCTGGAGAAAGCCAAGCTAGAAACAAGTATACTTTTTATGCTTCGCAAGCAAAAAAGGACGGCTACGAACAGATTGCAGAAATCTTTTCAACAACAGCAGACAATGAAAAAGAGCACGCAAAACTTTGGTTCAAAGAATTGCACGGCGGTGCTGTGCCATCAACCGTTGAAAATCTGTTAGATGCAGCGGCAGGAGAGCATGGCGAGTGGACACAAATGTATAAGAGAATGGCTGCCGAGGCTAGAGAAGAAGGCTTTGCTAATATAGCATATAAATTTGAAGCGGTTGCCGCTATAGAAAAACGCCATGAAGAAAGATACAAAAAACTGTCCAAATTGATAGCCGAAAAGAAAGTCTTCCAAAAATCAACTAAAAAGATGTGGATTTGCAGAAACTGCGGACATATCCACGTTGGAGACTCTGCCCCAGAGGTTTGCCCAGTGTGCAACCATCCAAAGGCATTCTTTGAAGTTTTTAACGAACAATTTTAATTTATTCATACAACCAATTTTAATTTCTTCATACAATTAATTTAAAAAAGACGGCGCAAAGCCGTCTTTTTAGTTATGTTATCATGATAAAACCGACATAAATAAGCACAAATTTAAAAAAATCAGCAAAGAATGTTTGCCGATTTTTATTTAATCAAAGAAAGGGTCATGTTTGTATAAATCAAGAAGGAAGAATTCGGTAACTAGGCGTATAAGTTCCCCAGCGGTTGGCTTTTCGTCAATGCCATACAGGTTTGCCCCAAACATTTTGTTCAGAGCGGCAAAACTTTTGGTAAACGCTGTGTTGTCTATTGCTGAACGGATGCT
>CANQCE010000002.1 GCA_947589655.1 uncultured Clostridia bacterium
GCATTTCAACCGTTTTGAACCCTATTCGCGAAAAGGCGCTTACGCGTGCTGCACTTGAAACCTTGGCAATAATAGCATACAAACAGCCAATTACAAAACTTGAAATTGAAGATATAAGGCGTGTTGGGTGCGACTATGCAATACAAATTTTAACTGACCAAAACATGATTGAGGTTGTTGGCCGCAAGGATGCCGTTGGCAAGCCTTTGCTTTTTGGGACCACAGACAACTTTTTAAAAAGGTTCAATTTAACCGATTTGGCTGAACTTCCTGATTATGATGGGTTGCTTGAAAGAATACGCGTGATTGAAACTGGCGAGGACGAAAAGAGTGACAGCCTTTATAACGAATTTAAATTACCAGACGAAGAAATCCCTGAATTTTTAAAGGAAGAAGAAGGGGTGCAAAAAGTTACAGGCGAGGGAGTGTGAAAAACTGCTCAAATAAAAGGCCGTTTAGCGGTCTTTTTATTTTTGTGAAAAGTGTTATCCACTTTGCTGGCAACATAAAATAGTTTGTGGACAAGCAAAAATCTTATGGAAAAAACTATCAACAAAGAAAGTTGAAACACAGACTTTCTTTGCGTCTTTTTATATCCGTTTTGGTTGCCTGTCTGGTTGCCGTTATGGCAATTTTTCTTTTTGTTAAGGAGTGAATTTGAGCAAAATTTTTAAAGTGCATCCCATCAGTTTGCTTATATGGGTTTGGCTTTTTGTGGTGATTGGCGTTTGGGTTGCAACGGCATATTTGCTTGCAATTTTTATTCATGAACTGGGGCACTTTATTGTGGCAAAGCGGTTGGGATACAAGTTGTCAAGATTTTCGCTGTCGCCATATGGGGTGGAACTTGCGTTTTTTCAACAAAACATACAAATCTCTGACGAGGTGAAAATTGCACTGGCTGGGCCGCTGGCAAATTTAATCTCTGCATTTGCCGTGGTTGGGGTGTGGTGGCTGCAACCATCCATTTATGCTTTTTCAGCGGACTTTGTTATGGTGAGTGTGGTCATTGCGCTGTTCAATTTATTGCCTTGTTATCCATTGGATGGTGGCAGGGTTTTTATAGCCGCATCTTCTCAGTTTTGCAGCAGGCGGATGGCACAAAAATTAACAAAAGTTTTAAATGTTGCATTTGCAATTTTCTTTTTAATTTTGTTTGTTGTCTTTTTGTTTGTAAATTTTAATCCAACTTTTTTTCTGTTCTCTTTCTTTTTAATATCTGGACTTTTGGACCTTAACTTTTCCACCAAATTTGAAAAGATAAACATATTCACAAAAGAAGTAAAAAACTTTGAAAAGCCGTCTTTTAAGTTGATAAACAAAGATGTAACTTTAAGCGAACTGCTTTTGAAAATGGAAACATCCAAAACCCAAATTTTTGTTTTGCAACTTGACAATGGCAAACTTGTCAATTTGAGCGAAAAAACAATTCAAAAATTAATGTTAAATTATCCATTAAATACAAAATTAAAAGAAATTATAAAAAATTAAAAAAATGCCAAAATAATTGTTTTTTTCGGCATTTTTTGGCATTTATTTTTTTGTTCGATAATCATGAACTGAAAAATATTTTTTATTATTTTTTCTTCTTTATTTTTATTTAAATTTATTTTGTTGTAAGAAAAGGCAAAAGTCGGTCAATATTTTTTCGTTCAAATTCATACAATCTTTCTGCAATTTCATCAAGTTCTGCAGAGGTGTTTTTGTGGTCATCTTTGTCTTTTATAAGGGTGATTATTCCCATAAATGTTCCCATAAGCATCATCTCGGCTATATTGCGTGTGGATTTGTCCATCATGGTGCCCATATTTATGGCACTCCAAAGTTTTGCTTTTTCCATCCAGTTGTTGTCTTTAATGCCTTCTATCTTTTCTGCTTTGGCAAAGTTTTCGCACTCTTTTGAAAGGCAGTTGTATTCATCTTCTTCTCTTGCCAATTCTTCAATAAGTTCATCATCGGAGACCTTTGGCATGATGTCATCTATAGATTGCAGTGCCGTGCGAGTGTTCTGGTAAAGGGCGTTTAAATATTTTATAATTTTTTCGTTTTCCATTTGTTTCTCCTTCGGTTTTATTTTGTTTCATATTCGACAAAATATTCCAATATTTGCGCACAAAAATTTTTTAACAATTTTTTTATGCATGAAAATGTCAATCTTTCTCACACTACAACCATGAGAACTTCAACTAAAATTTTACTTGTTCTGGCAGTTGCCACTTTGGTGCCAAGCGTATTCTTGACCAAATTTTTGATTGCAGCCATTGTGCCAACAGGCAAGGGGTTTACTTTTAACTTCACTCCACTTGCGTGGGTTGGGCTTGCTTTTATGATTGTTTCTAATATTTTTGTGGGCATTTTGTTTTTTAGATTTTTAAAAACCCAACGCCTTTCTAATATGCTGTTTTTTTCGCTGGCGCCGCTTACGCTTTTTTATGCCGTGGCAATGGTTTATATTGTCAGCGTTAAAGACATGTCTGGCACCACTGCACAATCTGTAAGGGCAACGCTAAACATAGCAAAAACGGAAGCCTCACATAATGAACTGCTTTGGGCAGGCATTGTTACGCTTGTTTATTTGGTGGCACTGTTTGTGATTATCTTATTTGGCTGTAGGCCTTTGTCAAAAGTGGAAAAAGCCACAGAAAAATTAGGTGACGGACGCATTAAGAATGACAAATTTAAGGTGGGCGGCGGAAAGCAATTTCAAGAGATTGAAAATTCGTTAAACAAAATAAATTACAACATTAAAGAGAAGGAGAATAAGATAAGGCAAACCAATTTGGAGGCGCAAAAATTTATTCCTAAACAATTTTTTAAATTTTTGGGGAAAAGCAGCATAGAGGAGTTGGAACTTGGCAATCAGGTAAAGAAGACTGCCACCACACTCTTTTGCGATTTAAAAAGCACAAAAAACAGCAGAAGTTTAAGTTTGGAGGAGAATTTTAATTATATAAACTCTTATCTTAAAACCGTGGCACCGCTTGTGAGGAAATATGATGGGTTCATAGACAAATATTTGGGGGATGGCGTTCTTTCAGTTTTTGGAAAACCGCAAGACGCCATTGAGTGTGCACACGCCATTTTGCGTGCCATTGATGTGAAAAATAAAAGCCAAAAGGAACTGCCGGCAATTGATGCAAGAATTGCCATCAACACAGGCGAGGTTATATTTGGAATTGTTGGAGACCAAGAACACAAAAGTCCAACCATTATAAGCGATGTTGTAAATTTGGCTAGCAAAATGGAGGAGATAAACTTATACATTGGCACAAAACTTTTAATAGCAAAAACATCACTGAACGAACTTCCGCAAAACTTTGAATTTGATTATCGCTACACTGGCGAACTTTCGTTGGACAAGTTTAAAATTCCACTGTTTGAAAGTTTGAATTATTATTCTAAAACAAAGAAAGAGAAATTAAAGAAATTGAGGAACAAATTCGAGGCTGGGGTGAGAGCGTATAACGAGAAAAAATATGACGAGGCAAAAGCGTTGTTCGAGGTTATGCTACACTATGTTCCAGACGACCAGCCTTCTTTTGTGTATTTTAACCGTGCTGATGAAAAATTGAAGGAAACGGCGTAAAGCCTTTGGGCTTGCTTGCTAAAGAAAAAACAACCTAAAAAGGTTGCTTTTGTTATTTTCCATCTCTGCCGTCAATCGCTGTTGTGCGGAAGCTTGACGCTTCTTTCTGTGGCGCTACTGGCTGAGTGTCTTCTTCTTTTATTCTAACAAATTCTGCACCATATGGGAATTGTGATTTAAATTCTTTTGTCAGTTTTTGCTGTGGCGAAACGAACACTGTTTTAATTGGGCAACCCCAAAAAGTGCGTTTGGAAGCAAATTCAGGGTTGGCAGCCTTTAAAGTTACCGAGCTAAGCCTATAACAATCTGCAAACGCAAAAGCACCAATTTTGGTTACATTTTCAGGAATTTCTATTGACCTTAAATTAAAGCAGTCTTTAAATGCAGAATCTCCAATTTCTTTTAACGAACTTGGCAGGTTAACGGATTTTAATGTTGTGCAATGGAAAAATGCTTTTGTGCCGATGCTTTGCAATGTTTCTGGCAAAATTATGCCTTGCATATTAAAGCAATCATGAAAAGCAAGTTCCCCAATTGAAGTTACTTTAGGTTTTATAGAAACAGTTCCTTTAAGCTCATAAGCATCACAGAAGGCTCTTTCGTCAATTTGTGTGATATTTTCAGGCAGTTCCAGTGAACCGTTACGCACATTTATGTATTTAATCCATGGCGGCGTAATGCGAGGGAAATCATATTTATAAAATGGCATAGTTTTTCTCCTTTTTGCTTATTATAACGCAAGGTGCGGGGTTTGTCAATACCAAAAAATAAATTTGCTGTTAAAACTTTTCTTGACATATATTTGCAATTTGTATTAAAATTAAAGCATGAAATTCCAGAAAAAGCCTGCAACTTTAAAAAAATGCCCAAGATGTGGCAATAAATGCTTGATAAATCAAACCAAATGTGAGGAGTGTGATTTGGTTTTTTCACGCCTTCAATATGCTTCTAACAAGGCTGCCAAGAAAAAACTATTGCATTTTGATAAAGATTATGTTATCTACACCAATCAATTGCCAAAAGATATCAAATATTGGAAACTGGTGATATACTCAATCTTTCTGGGGCTTTTTGGTGGGCAATATTATTATGTTGGAAAATATTTTAAAGGGCTTTTAATGAGCCTTGGCTCTATTTATCTATTTTTGTGCACAATTTTCAATGCGCAAATATATGAGTATATGGAAAACAATTATTTGTTTGTGCCTATAGGTATTTATGCATTGGCTTGGATTATAAGTGTGGGGTTTGTTTTAACAAAAAAATTTAAAGTGCCAATTTATATTGATGAAAAACTTATTCAGGACGAAAAAGCCAGCGTCAGGGCAGAGTATGACAGGCTGGGCAAGGATATTAAGGCAGAAAATCAAAAATTGAAAAAGGAAAAGAAGGCAAGGGTGGCGAAGGCGACAAAAACCGCTGAAAAGCCGAGCGAAGAACCAGCGAAGGAACCAGCAAAGCAGGGCGAAGAAAATGTAAAACATGAGGGAGGCGAGAAGTGAGAATTGTTGTTGGAATTTCTGGCGGCGTGGATTCAAGCGTGGCGGCATATCTTTTAAAGCAGCAGGGGCACGAGGTTATTGGTCTGTTTATGATAAATTGGGAAGAAGGTGAACAATGCACAGCAGAGGACGATTACGAGGATGTTAAAAGGGTCTGTGCGCGCATTGGCATACCTTACTTTTCAGTTAATTACGCAAAAGAATATTATGAGCGTGTTTTTCAATACTTTTTGGATGAATATAAGGCAGGAAGAACGCCAAATCCAGATGTGTTATGCAATAGAGAGATTAAATTTGGTCCATTTTTGGAAAAAGCTAGGGCTTTGGGCGCAGATATGATTGCCACGGGGCATTATGCAAAAACTTATCAAGAAAATGGAAAAACATATTTGGCAAAAGCCAAAGATTTGAACAAGGACCAATCTTACTTTTTGAATCAACTTTCACAGGACCAACTTTCCTCCGTGATTTTTCCGCTTGCGGATATAGAAAAGCCGCAAGTTAGAGAAATAGCCAAAAAGTTGGGGCTTTCCACGGCGGAGAAAAAAGATTCAACCGGCATTTGCTTTATTGGAGAGAGAAATTTTAGAAAATTTTTAAAACAATATCTTCCAGCACAAAGCGGAGATATTTGCACGCTTGATGGAAAAGTTGTTGGCAGACATGAGGGGCTTATGTATTACACCATTGGGCAGCGCAGGGGGCTTAATATTGGCGGCAGGGCTGACGGCAATGGGGAGAGGTGGTTTGTTTTGAAAAAAGACCTTGAAAAAAACATTTTGTATGTCAGCCAAGGCGAGTGTGAGGAACTTTTTTCAAACGGCCTTTTGGCAACGGATTTTAACTGGATACCTGAAAAGCCAGAAGCAAAAGAGTTTGACTGTCTGGCGAAATTCCGCTATCGTCAGCCAGACCAAAAGGTGCATGTTAAAGTGTTGGATGACAACAAAATTGAGGTGACTTTTGCCGAAAAACAGCGTGCCATAACCGAAGGTCAGTTTGTTGTTCTTTACCTTTCTGACGGCAGATGCTTGGGCGGCGGAATAATTGATAAGAAATGGTGACTGTTGCATAATACAACAATATATGGCGTATTATGCATTGCATATTACCACAATATATTGATTTTAAACAAAACAAGTTTTCTTAAAAACCAAAAACTTGTTTTTTTAATACAATGAATATATGAAAGAAAAAACTGATTGTTTAAGTGACAAACTGCTCATTTTTGGTGGGAAAAAACTTTCTGGGCATTTGCAGGTTGACGTATCCAAAAATGCATATTTGCCTATTTTGGCTGCAACTGTTTTATGTGACGGCGAAGTGTTTTTGGACGATTATATTCCTTTGACTGATTTTGTTTGTATGCGAGAGATACTGGCAAAGTTAGGTGTGAAATCTTATGAAACCAATGGCGGACTTTATTTGGACGCGCGAGGGGGCAAAAATGAAAAAATTGGTTTTGAGTGGACACAGAAAATTAGGGCATCCATATTCCTTTTGGGTGCGCTTTTGGGAAAATATAAAACTGCGTGCATCTCCTATCCGGGCGGTTGCAACATTGGGTCACGGCCTATAGATTTACATATCAAGGGGCTTAAAAGCCTTGGCGTTAAAGTTTTAGAGCGCCATGGGATGTTATACTGCGATGGCAGCGAAATGAAATGCGGCAAGGTCTGTTTAGATTTTCCAAGTGTGGGGGCAACTGAAAGTTTGATGATGTGCGCCTCTGTTTTAAAAGGCACAACTGTGCTTAAAAACATTGCAAAAGAGCCAGAGATTGTGGATTTGCAAAACTTTTTAAACGCAATGGGTGCCAAGATAAGCGGCGCAGGCACCGACCAAATTGTAATTAAAGGCGTGCCCAAGTTGCATGGCGGACAATTTTCGGTTATGCCAGACCGCATTGTGGCAGGAACATATCTTTTGGCAGCCGCCACTTGTGGTGGAGATATAACGCTTGACAGGTTTGTTCCAGAGCACAATGAAAGTTTATTATCAATTTTAAAGCAATCTGCTTGCAAAATTACTTTAAAAAATGATATGATAAGGTTGAAAGCCGACAAGAGATTGAAATGCGTGGAAAATATACAAACTTTTCCGTTTCCGTTTTTCCCGACAGATTTGCAAACGCCTATCATGGTGCTGGAAAGCGTAAGTAAAGGGCATTGCAAACTGCAAGAGAACATCTTTGAAAATCGCTTTGGGGCGGTGCCTGAACTTGTGAAGATGGGTGCAAAGATAGTTGTTGAGGGGCGTTGTGCATATGTTGAAGGCGTGGAAAAGTTGTATGGGGCGGACATTTTTGCCACGGACCTACGTTGTGGTGCTGGGTTGGTGATTGCGGGTTTGAAGGCGGAAGGCTTTACAACCCTGCACAATGTGCATTACATAGACCGCGGATATGACAAGATTGAGCAGAAATTTCAAACTCTTGGCGCTGACATTAGAAGAATTTAAGGGGATTATGAGCAAAAAAGCAATTATATCACTTTCTGTTGTTTTGCTAATTATAGCAGTGGTGCTAATTCTTTTTTGGACTTTGTTTGCACTTTCAGCTGTTACAGTTGAATTTTCTTCGTCAGTGATAAACTTAAACCTTACGCAAGAGGAAATTGTGCAGGCAGCAAAGTTTAGATATGGCGCCAGTGTTTTGTTTGAGGGCAAGAGGCAATACATAAAAAACCTAGAAAATGCAGTGAGCCAAAATGAAAACTTTGCCTATCTGCGCGTTGTGAATATTGAAACAGTTTTTCCTAATAAATTTGTGGTGCACGTTGCCGAGCGTGAAGAACTTTATGCTTTTGAAAAAGATGGACAAACCTATTTTTGTGACAGAGATTTTAGGGTTTTAAGAAGTGCTGATGGAAGTTATTCCAGCACAGAAGAAAACGCCATTTTGCTGAAAAATTTGCAAGTGAGCGGACAGTTTAAAGTGGGCGATTTTTTGTATGTTCAGCCATCTTCGCTGAAAAAACTTCATACTGCTTTTTTGAAAAACAACAGAACTTACAGCGAGCAGATTGCCAAATTCAAGGAAATTGAACTTGCCCTTTACAAAGACGAATTTGAACAAGATTTTGTAAGTTTAATGCTGACCACTTTTCAGGGACAAACATTTGTTATAAAAAATCCAGACTTTGCACTGGCAAACAAGGTTCAACTTTTGTATGCTGTTGAGGCGGCTTTATATTCGCAAAAAACCGATGAACAAGGGAACATTTTAAACGGTGAGGGGCAGCAAATTTTTGTTTATCAAAATGAGTTTGGGCAGTTTTTGCCATATGACGAAGCAAGCGGCAAAGACAAAATTCCACTAACATATTCTTTGCTTAACTCTTGCCAAGTTGTCGTTGACAATTTAAGCCTTTCTGAGCATGTGAAACGAACAGAAAAAGATATATATTATTGTTTGCAGATAAACGAATGACGTGTAAAAACTTTCTTTTTGGCAAAAATCGTTTGCATGAGAAGAAAAAAATATGTTGAGGCTGCCAAAACAGCAATTTTGAACCGAGTTAGATTTCATGCACCAATTGTGTATGACGACAACATAGACTGGAAAGGTTTAAGTGCGAACGGAATTGACGGCACAATTCCGCTTTTTAAATTTGATAAAAACCTGTCAAGGCCGCTTTTGCGTGCGTTTACTGCGGCGTTAAAAGAGGAAAGTTTTTCGTTAATTATCTCACATAACAGCCTTGGGAAAATTGACGAAAAAAGACTAAAAAAATGTGACAAAATTAAGGTGTATAGCCCTGAAAATAGCACAAAAAGTTTTATTGAAACCATAAACAAACTGAATATAAACTATTCTTCTGCTTCCAACTATAATCTTGTTTTTAAAGAGCGTTTTTTTAAGGTCAATGGGCAGCCGTTAAATCCGCATTTTGAGGATTATTTTTTAAAGCAGCAATCGGTTTTTGACGAAATTAAAGTGGATTTTTGCGAGTTTGTGCTTAATGGGAACAACTTTTTTGTTGCCCTAAAAAACGAAGGAGAGCAGGCGAAAAAAGTGGAACTTGAACTTAACATTCCGCTTGCAAAGGGATATTTTTATTTTAAGCGCCTAAATAAAGCCATTTGTGTGGAAAATCTGCTTACAAAAGAAAAATTTTACCTGAATTATTTGTGCCGCAATGCCAAATTTTCGTTTTCTAATGTGGATGGTTTGGAAAATTCTGTTTTTTGCTGTGTCAATGTGAAAGTTAATGTGTTTTTGCAGGCGCATGAAGAAAATTTTGTATTTTTCAATTTTGGCGATGGCAAATTTGTTCCGAAAAGCAGAAAAGAGATTGAAATGTTAAAAAACCTTTCGCATAAAAAGGTTTGTGAAATTTTTAATGTTCAAGTTAAAACCAAAGAACCGAAATTTGACTTTTTGTTTAACAAAACTCTGCCGCAAAAAATTTGGACAAATTGGATTAACGGCCAGCAAGATTTGCGGGCGGAATATAAATATGTGGCATACAGAAGGTTGTTTTTGAAAGGCTGCTTGCAAAGTTTGGACAAGACCGATTTCAAACGAAAAAACAAGGGGATTAGCCTTGTTTGTTTTAAAGAAATTGGGTTAAAAGAACTTGGCATTTTTAATGGCAGTTATTACAAAAAAATTTGCGTTGTAAGCGGCAACGAAAAGTTTTTCAGGGTGGGGCAAACCATGTTTTATAATTCAAATGGCATAACAGAAATTTCTCTGAAAAGCAAAGAGCCTCTATCCGTTTGCTTTGGCGAAACTTAAAGCCTTATTTTTTTGTATATCATTTTGCAATTTAGAGGTTTTTTGTTATAATTACTCTAAGCGGACATGGGAGGCTGGTTAAGCAATGGATAATTTGTTTGAAAATTTACATAATGACAGAAAGCCGTTAGCAGAGAGAATGAGGCCAACTCGGCTGGAAGATTTTGTTGGGCAAAAACATATTCTGGGGCAGGGCAAATTGCTTCGCAGGCTAATTGAAGCAAAGCGAGTGCCAAGTTGCATTTTTTATGGTCCTCCAGGGACAGGGAAAACCACACTTGCCAGAATTATTGCCGATAGCAGCAACGCAAATTTTGTGAAATTGAACGCAATATCAAGCGGCGTGGCAGATGTAAAGGCGGTTATAGAGCAGGCTAAAAACGACTTTGAACTGTATGGCAAAAGAACATATCTGTTGTTGGATGAATGTCATAGATGGAGTAAAGCCCAAAGTGACTCGCTTTTGGCGGCACTTGAAAACGGATACGTCATTTTTGTTGGTTGCACCACCGAGAACCCAGCATACAGCATGACAAGGGCGATTGTGTCAAGGTGCAGCGTTTTTGAATTTAAGCGACTTGGCGTGGAAGATGTTAAAAGTGTTCTTAAACGAGCAATGGAAGCCGAAGAAGGCTTGAAGATTTACAAATTAAAACCAGATGAAGATGCCTTAACATATTTTGCCACAGCGTGTGGCGGCGATGTGCGAAGTGCCTTAAATGGGCTGGAATTGGGGGCTATAACCACAAAACCAAATAAAAATGGCGAAATTGTTATTACAAAGGAAATAGCGGCAGAATGTTTGCAAAAAAAGAACTTAAGCCTTAATGATGATGTTTATTATCACATCCTCAGTGCCTTCTGCAAGAGCCTTAGGGGGAGTGACAGCACAGCCGCACTTTATTATGCAAACAGGCTTATAGAGGCAGGGGTAGAACCACAGGTTCTGGCAAGAAGGACAATCGCACACGCCTCGGAGGATGTGGGACTGTCTGCACCCAACGCTCTTGTGCAGGCTTGCTGCGCATTGTATGCATTGGATAACTTGGGGATGCCAGAGGGAAACTTGGCTCTTACACAAGCAATAATTTACGTGTGCGAAAGCCCAAAGGATAACCGAGTTGTTATTGCCAAAGACATGGCGGAAGATGATGCCAAAAATCACCCAGACGACAATGTTCCAGACTACCTGCAAAACCACACGGCGGCAAGCAAAAAATACAAATATCCGCACGACTATGGCGGATATGTTGAACAACAATATTTGCCAGACAGCCTTAAAGACAGGTGCTATTTCAAGCGAAAAGAGAAAAAATGAGGCAGAAATTAAAGGACACAAATAATGAGCGGAACAAGTGAGAAACTGAACTATTTCACTGAATAAAAAATTTTCCCAATAAGTATTTACATCTTTTCCATAATGTGCTATAATGCCTACAAGGAGAAAAGTATGTCAAAAGTTTATGATAATATTAGAAAAGTTTGTGATTATATTGGAGCGATAGTTTTGCCAAATGGAATGATTGCTTTGCCAAATGGATCGCTAGTTTTGCAAAATGGAGTAATAATTTTGCCTACAAAAATAAAAACATTTAACTTTTACACTGACACTTACGCTGACACTGAAGATAAAGTGTTTCTCTATTCTGGCTCGGAAATGTGTGACCGACCCGAAAAAGAAGGATATGGGTATGTGTATGCAACGGATTATGCAGTAATGTGTGGTGCTGGTACCCATGATTATGATGGAGATGGGTACAAAGACAAACCAAAAAGATGGAAAAAGTGTCGTTCCTGCAATGGTACGGAAAAGAAAAATGTTGAGTATTTTGACTCGTCTCGCTATCCACGTTCTGCCCCCTGGAATACGTGTTTTGTATCCTATCCCGTTTTGCACCTCGACCTTGAATCTTTTATCTCCGCACACGCACAGAGTGCGGTTCGCATAGGTAGCAAGCATTTAGGTAGCAAGCATTATTTGGGTGATATTTGTTTTCACACGGCCACAATAGGACTGGAGTTTCCAAAAACGTATGTAGGAGAAATATTAGATAAAAAATTAACATCACTAAAAAATAATGGACAACTCAGAAAAACAGGCGCAAAATACACAGGATTCATGCGAGATGATAGAAGCTTTGTGCAAAATGAAGAATACGAATATAATGGCGAGAGATATGTGCTTATCGAAGTCAAAAAAGATGAATGTAATAAATACAATAGACTTGAGAATCATAAAATTTGCCCTGAAACAGGGGAATATGCTTGGGCGAAAGTGGAACCGATTTTATTTCAAATTCAAAATTGGGATGATTTGCCAAGAAGCATAAACCCAGAAGGAAATGGTTCGGCTAAATTTGTTGAAATGGAAACCGAGGAGGGTATAATTTCTGGTTTGCCATTCTACCCAAAGTCTGGCAAAAGCGAGTTTGCAATGTGGCAAAATAGTTTAGACCGTGCTTATTTAAACGGATATAACTTACATAAAGAAATCGACAAAGGAAATGGTAATAAAAAATACAAAGCCCTAGAAAACTTTGATTTTGAAGGTAAAGGGTTTTTATTTGAAGCATCACAGGGGTTGGGGCTTCACATGGAAGCGAAACATGACCCTTTAGAGCCAGAAAAGGAAACGAAACCAAACACATCCAAATCTACCTCAAGAGAAAAGTAAGTTGTTTAACTTTTATTAAAAAATTTTATTCAAGAAACATTCTCACACTCGGTGTGGGAATTTTCTTTGTGGGGAATTTTTGGCTTTCTTGCCGTTGATAATTTAACCAATTTATAACAATAACAAATTTTTATAAAAAAATTGTAAAATTTATTTTGAAAAATTGTTTTATTTCTTTTATAATAGTTTGGTAGGTTTTTTATTGGGAGAGAGTATGTTTGGAAGACGAGCCGATGGCAAGAGAGTTAAAGATTTACCAGTGATTGACAAGGCAATGCCTTATTTTATGCCAATGCGCATTGATGGGGTCAACCTTTATGAGCAGGTGATTAATTGCGAAAATTTGGACAAGTTTATTTTGGAAGAAAAGAAAAATGGCGTTCATTACACTTACACCGAAATTTTGATGGCGGCATGTGTGCGTATGCTTTACCTAAGGCCAAAAACCAACAGGTTTATAACCAACTGCCAAACCTATCAAAGAAAATATATTTCGCTTTCCATTGCCGTTAAGAAAAAACTTACAGACGACAGCGAAGAAATGACGCTGAAAATGTTCTTTACAGGCCGTGAGAGTTTGCCAGAAATAAAAAAGATTATCGATGACGAGATTGCAAAAAATTGTGCCGCCGACAGCGAAACGCACAAAACAACTAAAGTTGCAGGCCTTTTGGGAAAACTTCCACATTGGTGTTTTAAGTTTGCCATGTGGATTTTAAGAGTGGGCGACAGATATGGACTTTTGCCACGAAAACTTTTGGATGTCAGTCCGTTCCACACCAGCGTGTTTGTTGCAGACCTTCGCAGCATACATTTGGACGCAGTTTATCATCATCTTTACAACTTTGGGAACACAACAATCTTTGCAACTATGGGAAAAGTTTTCAATCAGCCAATTGTAAACCGCAGCGGTGAGACAAGCGTGCAAAAATCTTTAAGGTTGCGTTTCAGCCTTGATGAACGTGTTTGTGATGGGCTTTATTATTCCAACAGTTTAAAACTTATTTCATCTTATTTTGAAAATCCAGCACTTTTAAAAGAGGCTTTGCCAGAACCTGAACTTACCGGAAAGGCTTTAAAGAAAAAACAAAAAGCAGATAAAAAGGCGGAGAGAAAAGCAGAAAAATTAAAAAATAAAAACAAATAAAATACAAAATTATTATTAAAAACACAAAAATTTTAGCAAAAAGTGTGCAGTTTTTGTGTTTTTTTATTTAAATTTGCAAGTGCTGCCAAAGTGACGGCACTTTTTTAATAAATTGTAAAATATTGTAAATTTTTGCAAATTGGTTGGCATGAAGGTTTGCTAAATAAACATCTTTTTTCTATAATTTTGGGTGTATTTTTAAGAATAACTAAAGAAAAATTAAGGAGATTAAACCATGAAAAATGATGAACTTTGGGCAAAAACATTACTTTCAGTTTACCGCTATTTAGAGCGTATTGCAGGGGCAATTGACAAAATTATTTTGCGCAGTGGGCTTAACAGTGCAAATATAGTTGGGCAAAACTATTTTTACAATAATGTGTTTACAATTTCACAAAAACTTATTGATTTATCCGAGCGCAAGGTAACCCTTATAAACCTAAAAGTGCTAATTGAGCAAACGCTTGCAGAAATGGATGAAAAAGATGCACTAATTTTGATAGACAAATTTGTTGACGGCGTTAAAACCAAAGACCTGGTTGAAAGACACAAATTAAGCACCAGAACGGTTTTTAGGAAAATTGACAGTGCTCTTAAAAACTTTGCGTGGCATTTGTGTTTAAAGGGGTATGGGGCTGCTGCTTTGGAAAAAATGCTGGCAAACGAAAATTGGCTGAACAATGTTCATTTAAGGCTTGTCACCAAAAATGATGACACTTTCACACTTTCTAAAATGGACCTTAAAAATGCGGTTTCGCTTTAAAGTTCATTCTCGTCAAATTCAAAATAGTCGCCATGCGAAACGCGAGTTTTTTGCTTTTTCACTTTTTTCTTGCCCTTTTGTGATTGTATAATTTTGCTTGGCTTTATAAGGAAGAACAAAATCATTATACTTGGCACGCTAATTGCAACAATAAGCAAAATTTGGGTGCCTACGGACAGCCCTGAAAAATTTGTGGCGGAACTTGTGAACACGCTTTCATCAATTGTATCAAAAATTTCCAAATTGGTTTCAATTTTTGGAAGCCTATCAATAAATGTGGAGTAAACATATCCAAACTGCACGCCGTTTTCGGTTTGCAAACTGCAATATGCCCACAATGTGTTTTCGTATTTAAGTTCTTCGCCCTGCATATCGCCATAATAATTCAAGGTGACGTCATCGCTCACGGCGGTTAAAACCTCCGCTTTTGAAGGCGAGGTGTAAAGATAGTGCGGTTCAAACAACATAAACTGCGCACTTGGATAGGCGTTTGTTGGAGTGCCACTCATCAAAGCCACATCGCTTTTTTTTACATATCCGCTTTTGTCTTTAAAGGTTGCCTCGTAAAAATTGCCTTCCACACCAACAACTTTCACAAAATAAGAATATGGAAGTTGAAAAAGTGCACTTTCCTCGTTGGGCAAGGCATAAAAAAGCACATTTGTTGTTTGGATTTTGGCAAAATAATCCTTTTTGGCAGCACCTTCTGCTCTTGAAATTGGAGTGGCGGCAAAAATTGCCAAAAAAATTAAAACGGATAAAAATATTTTTTTCATGGCACAAGGATAACTCTTTTTAAGGTTAAAACGGCAGCAGATTAATGTCGAATTTTTTTTATTTTTAAATAATTTTATCAAAGGGGGGTGTGGCAATGGATTTAAACTTGGTTAAAAAAATTTTGAAGGTTGAAAAAGAAATTGATTTGCGTTTTTATGCAAATAAATTGAATTTTTACAATAAAAAAGGAAAAGTTCACAAAAAACAGATTAAATTTCATAAATGCAAAAAAAGAAATCGCTGGGTTTTTGGCGGCAATCGTTCAGGCAAAACTGAGTGTGGCGCTGTGGAGGTGGTGTATTTTGCTTGCGGCGTGCATCCTTACAAGAAAAACAAAGTTACTGAAGGCTGGGTGGTATCCCTTTCCCGTCAGGTGCAAAGGGATGTGGCGCAAAAGAAAATTTTAGAGTATTTGCCGACCTCTTACATTCAAGATATTGTTATGGTCAGCGGAGGAAAAGACAGTGCCGAAAACGGTGTGATAGATTTTATTTTGGTGCGCAGTGAGGCTGGCGGCATTAGCAAAATTGGCTTTCGCAGTTGCGACCAAGGCAGAGAAAAATTTCAGGGGGCGTCACTTGACTATGTTTGGTTTGATGAGGAACCGCCTTATGACATTTACTTAGAGTGCAAAATGCGTGTTTTGGACAGGCAAGGCGAAATTTTTGGCACTATGACGCCACTTAAAGGGCTAACGTGGGTTTACAACACAATTTATCTTAATGACAAGCAAGACAAGGAAGTTTGGTGTGAAACTATGGAGTGGGCGGACAACCCTTTTTTGTCTAAAAAAGAAATTGCCAGCCTAACCAAAACTTTGCCAGCCGAAGAACTTGAAAGCAGGCGATATGGCAAGTTTATGCAAAATGGCGGAATGGTTTATAACGAGTTTGATGAAAATGTGCATGTGATAGAACCCTTCAATATACCAGAAGATTGGCAAGACAATATTTCAATTGACCCGGGGTTACACAATCCGCTTTCTGCACACTTTTATGCGGTGGATTATGATGGCAATGTGTATGTTATTGCCGAGCATTTTGCGGCAGGACTAACTGTTGCACAGCATGCCAAAGCAATTTGGCAAATTGCCCAAAGGCTTAATTGGAAAACGGACAGTCGCGGTTTTTTGCAGGCGCTGATTGACCCTGCTGCATTGCAGAGAACGCTCTCCGGCCCTCAAAATGTTGTTGACCTTTTTTATGAGCAAAAAATTTTAACCAACACAAAGGTGAACAAAGATTTATTTGCTGGGATATCGGTGGTGAAATCTTATCTTCGCACCGCAGACGGCAGAGCAAGGCTTTTTATCTTTAAAAACTGCGTGAATTTGATAAGAGAAATTAAAAGTTATTGGTGGGGCAGTGATGATGTGCCAATCAAGAAAGATGACCATGCGCTGGATGAACTGCGCTATTATTTGATGACAAAGCCAATTAAAATGGAAAAAGTTGCAAAAACAGAAATACAAAAAGACAAAGAAAAAATGGCTAGGCGTTTAAAGTTTGAAAAATTTGGGAGATAAAATAAAAAAATAAGCAAAAATTAAGAAATAATTTGTCAATATATTTGGAAAAATATATTAAAATTTGTTAAAATGTAAAAAAGAGGGTTAATATGAAGAAAATTCCATTTTTAATTTCGTTTATCTTCTGTTTGGCGGCTGCCTTTGGCGGCACAATCTTCTTTAACCCAAAAACAACTGCCGCGGCAGATGGAACTTTTAAACAAATATCAACTGCAAGCGATTTGCAAACGTATCTGTCTTCTTACACTTCCGAGAGCGCAGAACTTACAACCAACATTGACATGGAGGGGGCCCAGTTAAGCCCAATTGGAACAGAAACCTCGCCATTTGAAAAAACTTTTGACGGCAAAGGCTTTAAAATTTCAAACTTTACCATTGATGCCCAGGAAGCAAACAGCCTTGGTTTATTTGGCGTGGCAAAAGGGGCGGTTATAAAAAATTTGGCGCTTGAAAATGTTGCAATAAATGTTGACGATGCCGTTATTATTAGCGTTGGCGCTCTTGTTGGCAAGGCGGAAAACTGCACATTTGAAAACATTTCCATTTCAAGCACAGATGTTAAATTTAATTATGATTTTTCTTTAACAGGCAGCCAAGTAAACTTTGGTGTGCTTGCTGGAACGCTTGACAGTTGCAGCCTTACAAACATTATAAGCAGAGCAAACGCTTTGACCAACGGTTGGTCTTTGCCTGAAACTGACAACAAAAAAACATACAACTTTGGCGGAGTGGCTGGAAGGTTTTTAAATTCCAACTTTAAATTTGGTGTTGTGGAGGCAAATTTTAACGCAGAACTTGCACAAGATTTTGACGGCACAGCAAATTTTGGTGGGGTGGCAGGAGAGGTTTCACAAGGCGAGAGCACACTTGTGAACTTGGCAATGCAAAACACCTTTGCTTTAACCAACAATTCAACCGCAGCAAGCCTTCATGTTGGCGAAATTTGCGGAGAAATTAAAGCACCAGTTCCAACGCCGGGGAATATTTCGTTTATTCATTATAAGAAAAATGACAATGTTGATGTTTTTGGCGAAAAGGCCAATTTTGCATATGAAAACCCATCTAACCAAGATTTTGTAACCGAAAGCATGTATGAACTGCATTACCTTGCACCAGATGGAAATTCTTATAACTATTTCAACAATCAATCTTGGCATCCACTTTATGGAATTTGGGATTTTAACTCGGTTTGGTATGTTGCAGCATCCAATATTCAGTTGCAAAATTTCTCATCCGATTTTAATGTTAGCGTGGCAAATGTTGATACCAGAGTTATGGAACTTGCCAGCCTTCCTACAAAGTTTAACTATGGCGACAGGGTTGAAATAATTTTCAACTTTAAAACCAACGATGAAGGCACATCATTGAAGGAATTTTACGAACTGACACAGATACGAAGAAACAATGCCAATGTTGCGGCAATAGTTCCAACTTCAAATGGCTACAAAGTTTCTGGCAGCGAGGCATATGATATTGAACAAACAGAAAGCGGCTTTAAAATTATCATAAAAAGTTTGGACCGCTCAACAAGCGGCACTTACACTGTCATTGCCAAAGAAAAATACTTTAACGCCAAAGTGACATCTCGCCTTTATGTTGACGGCGAACTTCAATCAGAAATTCCTGCATATGTGTATCATGCGGATAACGGCAGTTTAGGAACACCTACCTCCGAAACTTTGCAGTGGTCCATGGCTTATGATATGGCTTATCGCATTGAAACAAGGGCAAAGTCCAACACTACAAATTCCACGGATGGCACGCTGTTTTGGTATATGGTTGGCCATGACGAGCAGGGCAGGGAAACCACAACTCAAATTCCTGCAGACTATATAAGCAATGGGGTGTTGCAGTTCACCTTTGGGCATGGAATTTTTACAGGCGACATTGAAATTTTTGCACGCTACACAGATGATTCTTGCAAGGTGACTTTCACCTTTAACGAGGGCGTTGCAAGGATTGTGGTTAGCCGAAGCATTACAGTGGATAAATCGGGAACGGTTGAACCAATTTCCAAAGATGAGACTGCATTGTGGTTAGAAATTTACATTTACAAAGAATACACTTTTGACTATCAACGTTTTGTGGACGAACTTGCATATAAATCGGAAGACCCAACGCGAGTTTTTTGCACTCCGCAAGAACAAAATGAAAGCGGCGATTTAAAATATTACAGTTTTCTTGTTGACATGACACTTCTGCAGCGCTCGGATTTTTCTGACGCCTTTCCTATTGAAGTTAAAACAAATTCAAACTTTAAAACCAATCGTGCTTGGATTTGGTGGCTTGTTGGTGGCATTTGTGGGGCAATTGTAATAACGCTTGTTGTTTTGCTTATCGTTTGGCTTGTCCGTAGAAATCGCTTTGGCGGTGACGGCGGCGGCAAAGTGAAAATTAAAAAGCAATCTTATAAAGACATGTATTATTAATTTAATTTAGATAAATTTTTATATCTATTTGCAAGGGCGACACACTTTTGGTGTGCATCGTCCTTTTTTCTCGTTCCATCCATGCGTGAGTTTTTAAAATGCAGGCAAAAATGCCCAATAACGCCATTGCTTTGCACGCTATTGTATCCATGTGGATAAAGGCTTATGCTGGCAGGGATATAAGAATACTCATTAAGTTTCACAAGAACTGGGCGGCGCTGCCACGTAAAGTTAGAATTGCAAATTTCAGTTATAAATTTAAAATCGGCATCCGAAATTGGCTCAATATCAAAATGATACAATCCGCCTGTGCGCACAGAGTTAAAATTTACGCCAGTTTGTATATCAAAAACTTCAAATTGGCTGCCCACAGGCAAAATGGAATTCACACTTTTAAATTCCAGTGGCAACAATTGAACATTGTTGGCAGTTTTCGGTTGCAGTTCAATTTCGTGAAAATTATTTTGCTTATACACCACACTTTCTGGCACATTTGTGTAGTTTGAAAGCACAGGATATGGAAAAATTGCCGCAAAAATTGCACAAGACATTAAGAATGTGAAGATAAAAAAGATTTTTCGCATGAAACTATTTTGTTTTATTAGTTCGTTTTAATTCAAGCCAAAACGCATTTTATTGATGTCATAAAAATTAGCGTTTTTAAATACTTTTTAATATGGCAAAAGTTTTTATGCTTGTTTTTTTGATTTTTGGCACGGTGGTGGGCTCGGGATTTTCCAGCGGCAAAGAGATTATGGTGTTTTTCAGCCGCTTTGGCGCAATCTCTTATTTTTACATTGCTCTGGCAGGGCTGCTTTTCTTTGCGCTATTTTACTTTTTTCTTTCGCGCGGAAAAGCCATTTTGAAATGTCTGGAAAAATTTAAGTTCCTAAACATTTTTATCACCTTTAACAGCCTTATTTTTTGCGCATCTATGTTTGCAGGCTTAAAAAGTTTGTTCTCTTATTTTCCAACTTGGGCGGAGATTTTGCTGATTGCTTTTGTGCTTGTGCTATGTTTTGTTATCACTCTTAAAGGCATTGGGGGCTTGGAGAAAACAAATTTTTTTCTCATGCCACTTACAAGCGTGTTTTTTCTGGCGGTGCTTATTTTTGGCATGACGCAAAAAAGCGAATTTGTTTTTGAAACATCCACTTGGGCAGGCTTTTTGTATAGCCCACTGTATGTTGCCTTGAACACTTGTATGAGCGGCATTGTGATTTGCAAGGTGGGTGACGGCCTAACAAAAAAACAGACCTTTTTTGCAAGCCTGTTTTCATGTGCACTCCTTCTTGTTTTTCTTTTTTTAGGGAACTTTGTGCTTTTGTCCAGCGCCCAAATGTTGCACAGCGAAATGCCGTTTCTTTCCATTGCTTCGGCAAATCCTATATTTTTTTGCCTAGATTATTTTGTTATTTTGTCAGGTTGTTTTACAACATTAATTTCGCTTTGTTACACTCTTAAAATTTCTTTTGATAAACATATAGCAAAGCCCAAATTGTCCTGCCTTGCTGCCGTTTTAATTCCTTTTCTTTTAAGTGGAATTGGGTTTTCTGGGATTGTGTCTTTTCTTTATCCTATTTGCAGCGTTCTGGGCATATTTCTTCTTTGTTTTATGCTGTTTTACAGGGCAAATTAACATTTGCTTTTAACGCGTTTTTCAAGCAAACTTACAAGCGCATACATCACGAACGCAAGCAGGCAAAGTATGGTTGTGGCGGCCATTACAAGGTCAATTTTAAATATTTGTCCGCCATAGACAATCAAATAACCAAGTCCAGCCTTGCTGGTTAAATATTCTCCCATAATGCTGCCAACCCAACTCATGCCAACATTTATTTTAAGAACAGAAACAAAGTCTGGCATGGCGTGCGGCAAAATTAATTTGGTGAAAATTTGGAATTTGCTGGCGTTCATAGAGCGTAAAAGCAGAATTTTTCCTTCCTCTACAGATAAAAACGCTGAAAGCATGCTCATAACGGTTATAACAATGCAAATAAGCACACACATTGCCACAATGGCATTGGTTCCAGCACCTACCCACAAAATTATAACAGGTCCAAGGGCGATTTTTGGCAGTGAGTTTAGCACCACAATATATGGTTCAAAAATTTTGCGAACTTTCTCGTTCCACCACAGCAGCACTGCTATTATATATCCTGCCACAGTGGCTATTGCAAAGCCTATCAGTGTTTCGTATAAAGTTATCCAACTGTGTGTTAAAAGGGTGCCGTTTTTGGCAAGGGTTATTATTTGCGAGACTATTCGTGATGGGCAACTAACAAAAAATGGGTCAATCACTTTTGTTTGTGCGAACAGTTCCCATAAACCAATAAAGGCAACAAGGATAAAAATTCTGAAAAATATTATTAAAAACTTATTGCGTTTCAGCCTTTTTACATATTCTTTGTGCGCCTTGGTAAAATTAACTTGTTTTTTCTTCATTTTTAAGTTGCCTCCATATATACTCAAAAAGTCCGTTAAAGCGTTCATCCTCTCGTTTTTTAAACGAAGTTTTGCCAACTAGCGAAGGCACAAGGGTGTCTTTCACTGTGGCAGGGCGACTGGACAGTATTATAATTTTGTCCGACATTGAAAGCGCCTCGGAGATATCGTGCGTTACAAGCATGGCGGTTTTTTTCTCGCTTTTGATAATTTGATAAACATCATCACAAACGGACAGACGCGTTTGATAGTCAAGCGCAGAAAATGGCTCGTCAAGCAGCAAAAGTTTTGGCTCTAATGCCAGTGTGCGTATAAGGGCAACACGCTGGCGCATTCCGCCTGAAAGTGAACGCGGCTTTTGGTCTTTAAAGGCGTAAAGGTCGTATTTTTTTAAAAGTTCCTCTGCCAAAGCCAGTTTTTCTTCCATATTTTTTGGCTTTTGAATTTCCAACCCCAACTTAATATTTTTCCAAACAGTGCGCCACTCGAATAAAAAATCTTTTTGGAACATATATCCAATCTTTTTTCGGTCTATTTGCTCATAACCATCCAAAAGAATTTTTCCAGAAGTTGGCTTTAAAAGCCCTGCGGTTAATGAAAGTATTGTGGTCTTTCCACATCCGCTGGGTCCAACAATTGATACAAAATGTTCCTTTTCAATGTCAAAACACACATCTTTAAGTGCAAAAATCTCGTCTGTTTTGGTCTGATAATAAAAATTAACATTGTCAAATTTTAAAATGTTCTCCATAAGTTAAAGTCCTTTACAAATACATTTTATTTTGGGCGGAAATTTTTGTGAAAAGGACATTTTTTGGCATATTTTGTTGAAAAACTGATTTTTGCGATGTATTATGTTCGCAAAGTTGTGAGGGGGTTATGGACGAAGACGAAATTTTGCAGATGCTTAAGAAAAAGGCTTTGGGCTTTGTTTCTGATGAGATTGTGGAGGAATATTGTCAGGACAAAAACGGAGAGCAAGTGCTTTGCAAGCGCAAGGTTACAAAAAAGGTCAATCCGCCCGATTTTTCCGCTTTAAAATTTTTGCTGGAACGTGGCGAACTTGATGATGACATTTCCAAAATGACAGATGAGCAACTTTTGCGTGAAAAAGAGCGGCTTTTACAACTTTTAAAAGAAAAGGAGAACAAAAAATGAAAATGACAAAGTGCAGAAGTGACCTTAAATGTGATTTCTATGGCTGCAAAAACAATGCCAAATATGCTTTTAGCACAAAAGGCTTCATCCGCAAAGAACTGGTTTTTTGCGAGGATTGCATGAAAAGCATGTTCGAGTGTTTTTCCAAAAACCTTGTGCCAAAGGGAGTGGAATCGGCATTTAAAGGCAAAAGAAAAAAGGAGAATTTATGAAAAAAGAAAAAGACATTGTAAAAGAAACCCTTCAAGATTTTGAAAACAGAATTTTGCAGCGAAAACCATTTGAAAGCCAGTGGCTGTTAAACATGAATTTTTACATGGGGAATCAGTTTTGTGATATAGGCTATGGCGGGGCGGTTCGCGAACTTGACAAGCAATATTTTTGGCAGGAGAGAGAGGTTTTCAATCACATAGCACCAATAATTGACATCCGCATGGCAAAACTTTCAAAACTTAAACCAAAAATGCATGTTGTGCCAGCAACAGATGATGCGCAAGATGTTTACACGGCAAAGGTTGGCAAAAAAATTCTGCAGGCAACATCCAACAAGGTGAACCTTATAGCCAAATGCAATCAAGCAACCAAATGGAGTGAAATTTGTGGGACAAGTTTCTTTAAGGTGACATGGAACTCTAACCTTGGGCAAGTGGTTGCCATTGAAGACGATGGAAGAAAAATAAAAACTGGCGATATTGAGGTTTCTGTTTGCTCACCATTTGAAATTTATCCAGATTCCGCCACGCATGAAACTTTGGAGGATTGCCAAAGTTTAATTCATGCAAGGGCATATACCTCCGAGCAGGTTAAGCAAATGTTTGGCGTGGAAGTGGAAGGCAAAGATGTCAATGTGTTTTCGCTTGACGGAATAAGCAGCTCTTTGGGTGGACTTGGTTATTCTGGACTTGCCACAAGGGTTATTGAAACCATTAAGCACGATAGCGTTATTGTGCTTGAAAAATATGTTAAGCCAAACGCTGATTACCCTAATGGGCGGCTGATAATCATTGCTGGCGACAAATTGGTTTACGAGGGCGATATGCCTTACATAAATGGCGTTGACGGCAAGCGTGAATTTCCTTTTGTGCGTCAAATTTGCAGCGAAGAAGTTGGCAATTTTTGGGGAGTTTCTATGATTTCTCGCCTTATTCCAGTGCAGCGAGCGTTTAACGCGGTCAAAAACCGAAAACACGAATATATAAATCGTTTGACGATGGGTGTTTTGGCAGTTGAAGATGGCAGCGTTGATATGGACAATCTGGAAGAAGAAGGCTTGGCACCGGGGAAGATTTTGGTTTACAGACAGGGGGCAAACCCTCCAAAGTTCTTGGGCGGAGAAAGTGTTCCTACCGATTTTGAAAAGGAAGAACAAGAACTTTTGGACGAGTTCTCCAAACTTGGCGGAACCAGCGAGATAGGCACAATGGAGGCGATGTCGCAATCAATTTTTGGTGTTGCTCTTGAACTTTTGATAGATGAAAACGAAAGCAGGCTCATTTTTACAACCGACAGCATGAAATCCGCCATAAAAACAGTGGCAAAGCATATTTTAAGGCTTTACAAACAATTTGCAACCTTTCCAAGGCTGTTGAAGGTTGTGGGCGAGAATGGCGATTTTGAAGTGCTTTATTTCCAGAGCAGCGATATTTCAAGCGATGATGTGCAATTTGATACCGACAACGAAAATAACAACACTTTGTCTCAGCGCCGCGAAATGATTTTTTCGCTTTTGGATAAAGGGCTTTTGCAGGACGAAAATGGGAAAATAACGGCATCAATGAAGAACAAAATTCTGCAAAATATTGGCTTTGGCGTCGGCATATTCCGCCATGTCTTTGTGATAATCGAGATGGTTGGGGGAGAGATTGGTTTTGGCGTTTGGGATAGCAGTGTTGATTTAAGCGAACTTCAAACCAAAAATGCGGACATGGAAAATGTTAGGATGGCAGAGGGCAAAGATGTGCCAGTTAAAGAGATTGACCAACACGCTTTGCATATAACTCAGCATACTGCATATATGCTTAAAAACATTTATAGCAAAGAAAATGTGAACGGCAAAGTTGAACAGAAGTTTTTAGAGCATATAAAGGCGCATAAAGCCGCATTGAAAGAAGAATAAAGGAGAATTTTATGGAAGAAGAAATAAAAAACGAGGAACAACCGAACATTGAACCTTCTGTGGAAGAAAATGTTACAGGCTCCTCAAGTGAACAAGCCGAAGTTGCTGACAAGGGAGAAGTTAAAGCAGAAAGGGGCGTTCCCATTGGTAAATTTAAAAACGCAGAGGAACTTCTTAAAGCCTATAACAACTTGGAGGCCGAGTTCACAAAGAAAAGTCAAAAATTATCCAGTTTAATGAAAGACAAAATGGAAGAAAAGCCAGATGATGCTTTTAAAACATTCCTTTCAAAAAACCAAGAGGCGGCATGTTATGCTGAAGAACTGCAAAACCGAATTGGCGAACAAGATAATGTTGACGAGGCGGCTTATCAGCGTGCTTGGGAGGGGCTTTTATACGAAAAACTGACCTCTAATAACAGAGCAAGCGAGCCGTTTGTTAAAAACTTAGTTAAAGATGACTCTATTCAGCAGATGGTCATCAAAGATTACTTGAAAGCACTTGCAGCCAAACAGGCGCCAGTGGTTATGGCATCGCAAAACGGAGAACATATCACAAAAAACGTTCAAGAAAAGCCAGACACCTTTGATGCGGCTAAAAAAGTGGTTATGCAAATGCTTTCTTAAAAACAAAAAGGAGAAAAAACATGATAACTTTATCAAGTGCAGAAAATGTGCTTAAAGATGTTTATTTGGGTGTTATTGCAGACCAAATAAACACAAAAACAAATCCTCTTTTTGCCAGAATTAGAAAAAGCACAAGAAACATTGTTGGCAAAGAGGTAAGAGTTGTTGCACCTATTGGCATCAACGGCGGAATTATGGCAGGAACAGAAGACGACACACTCCCAGAAGGGGTTGATACACCATATCTTTCTTTTGTTGCACCACTTAAAAACCTTTATGGAAAATTTGAAATTAGCGACAAAGCCATACGTTGCTCGTCAACAGATGTAAACTCTTTTGTAAATCTTTTGCAAGATGGCATGGACAGCCTGCTTAAAGCAAGCATATTTAACCTTTCCAGAATGCTTTATGGCGATGGCACAGGCCTGCTTGGAACAATCAAAGAATTCACTTTGCCAACGGCAACTGTTAGCAATGTGGAAAGTTTTGCCCCAGGCATGTATGTTGATATTTACACAGGTGAAAGCCTTACTGAAGCAAAAGTGTATGTAAAAGCAGTGGACAAAGCCGCAAAGAAAGTTACTTTTGGCTCTGGGACAACCTTTACCGCTGACGATAAAATTTATGTTCACAAATCTAAGAACAACGAAATTGTTGGCTTGAAAGGGATTGTTTCAAACACATCTTTGTATGGCGTTAAAAGAGCAGACTATCCTGTAATCAATGCAAAAACTTACACTGCTTCCGATGAGGCCTTTGATGAAAACTTTGTTCAAAAGATTATTGATGAACTTGAAATGAACGGAACGGCAGTTAACTTTATCAACTGCTCTTACGAACTTAAAAGATTGTATCAACAATACATGACATACTATAACAAAAACATTGAATTTACAACATTAGAAGATGGAACAAGGGTTATCACACACCTTGGGACACCAATTGTCCCAACCAACCATGTTGATGCAGGCGAGTGCTATTTCCTGAACACTGACGACTTTGTATTCTATGAACTTGGTGATTGGAAATGGCTTGAAGACGAACAAGGCAGAATTTTAAAACAATTTGCTGATAAGCCAGCTTACTCTGCAACACTTGTTAAATATACGGAACTTGTTTGCCATAAGCCATCTGGTGTTGGTTTTGTTAGCAATTTAAAAACAACTATGCCAGAGGTATAAAAAATGAAAAAGTCATTTGAAATTGAAAGCGATTGCTTGGACATTGTAAAGCGGCTTAAAAGCATTGATAAAGATTATTTTGTGGTGTATAACTTACAAAAGCAGGCTTTTGAACTGCACAGCCACGCACAAAGAATAACTTATTGCCTTACTTTTCCGTATGAAACTTTGGACGAGCGTGCAATTGTTTTAACTTTAAAAACGCGTGTTCAAAACAGCGATGCTTTGTTCGCCGAAATGGAAGCGGACAATGAAAGGCTACGCCAAGCAAAAATTGCCCAAGTTTTTAATGACTTTAAGGAGAAACTTTATGACAGTTAAAGACATTATAAAATTGGTTTGTGATTTTGTGGGAGAGGGTGACATTGCGCAAAAGTTGACCTTAAAGCAGGCGCTTTCCGCCGCTGAGCGGAGGAAGGTGGAACAGATGACAAACTGCTTTAACCTTGTAAATCAGGAGATTGCAAGTGACTATTTGCCGCTTTTAAAGAAAGAAACTTTAAAGGAAGAAACTTCCATGATTAATTTTGCCGATTTAACCGAAACTGTTGTGCATATTTTGGAGATAAAAAACCGCTTTGGAATTAGCCTGAAATTCAGGCTTTTTCCAAATTATGCGGAAATTTCTGGCCGTGCCAAAACGGTTGTTTACAGTTTTCTGCCAAAAGAGCTTACGCAGGAGAGCGAAATTGAAATGCTCTGCGGATTAAGCCCAAGAATTTATGCATATGGCGTTGCCAGTGAATACCTTTTAATTGACGGCTTAACCGATGACGCAGAAATTTGGGAAGAAAGGTTTAAAGAAAGTTTGTTTATGCTTTCAAGAAAGTCTGGCGAGCACCGCTTGCCACGCAGGAAATGGCTATGATTTTTTATAAGAACACCAAAAAATTTAAGCCAATTTCTAAAAAAGACCTTGTTTTTTCCATTTTTAATCAGGGGATAGTTTCTGGAGAAGATGATTCTGTTACAAAACCTACACAATGCAAATGTTACTTCAATCTTTCTGTTGCAGACGGTGCTTTAAAAAATGGTTTGGGCTTTGAGGACTTTCAAGTTCCAGCATCTTTGGACAACCTTGAAAACTGTCATGGATACGATTTTGCTTCAAAAATTGATGAAATTGATGCCATTTGGTTTGACAGGTGGTTCAGCGTGGAGGATGGGCAGTATTATTATCAGATGATGCTGATGGATTCTGCTTTTAAAATTTTTAGCGTGCCACTTTTGGACCAATATAATGGCATGGTTTGGAGTAGGAGTAGCAAGGTGCAAAGTAAGCCGTTGTTTGTTTGCCAATATCGCATTGAAAATGACGACTGCACATTGTTTTTTACCAAAGAAGGCATGATAAGGCTGGGCACTGAAAGTGAGGGCTTTTATGATAAAGTTCCGCCATTGATTTCTTGTGTTGTGCACTACGACAACTTTTTTGGAGTGACAAACACAAACCGAAACACACTTATTTATACAAAAAATCTTAATTTAAAAAACTGGTCGGACGAGGAGAGTTCCACTATTGAATTTTTGGATAACCGTGGGGCTTTTACAAAACTTGTTGCGTTCAACGATTATGTATATTTATTCAGAGAAAATGGGATAACAAGAATTTCTCTTTATACTAACAAAAGCGATTTTTCTTTCACTCATCTGTTCACTTCGCCGTCAAAAATCTATGAAAATTCCATTTGCGTTTGTGGCGACAAGGTGCTTTTTGTTACCAGAGATGGACTTTATGCGTTTAACGGAAATTCCGTGGCAAAAGTGGCGGAAAATTTAAACTCACTTTTGCAAAATTTGGACAACACAAATTGTTCGGCGGCGTGCCTTGATGGAAAATATTATTTGGCGACCAAATGCAACTTTTCAGACGGCAGGCAAGTTGGCTGTGAGGAAGGCGAGTTTTTAAATAACGTTTTATTTCAATTTGATATTAACACCTTTGATGCCGAAATTTTAAGAGGTGTGGATATTGTTAACGTTTTGGCAATTGATACGCCATATTTAAGCAAACTTTGCGCATGCTTCCGTGGGGAAAACAAACAACGCGTTGGGCAACTTGTGCACAATGGAAAGGTTTTTGAAAATTCCAATTTAAAAATTTGGAGTTCGTTCAAAACCGATTTGGAATATGCCAATAGACGCAAAAAAATTAAGGAGATAATCTTGACAACGGCGCATGATGTTTCTGTGGAAATTATCAGTGACGAGGAAGAAAAAACCTATCAGTTCAAAGGCAGTGAAAAACAGCAAAGATTGCCTATTTCTGTTGAAGGAAAAACCTTTCAATTTATCTTTAAAACCGATGCAGAGGGCATTGACCTTAAAAAGCCAACAATCATTTTTAATGTGGCGTAAATGAAAGTTTTATTTTTTGATAAAACAAAATTTTTTCGCAAGGCGCATTTTTATAAAAGCGGAGATTTTTCTGCCATTAGAGCTCTGCTTTTTGAAGGGGAATAAAAATGGATTTTTGGAAAGAGGTTATAAGCATAGTTGTCAGCAATGGTGTGTTTGCTGTGCTTTTTGTTTTACTATTTTTCTATCAACTGAAAGACAGCCGAAACCGAGAGGAAAAATATCAGCAAACCATAGAGCAACTTACAACTCATCTGCAGATTTTGGAAGATGTAAAGGAAGATTTAACAGATATAAAGGAAATTTTAAAAATTAACAGCGATGAAAAATTTTTTTAACAAATTTAAAACTTACAGTTTTTGGGTGAGTTTGTCTTCTGCTGTTGTGCTGCTTATAAACAGTATTGGCAGAATTTTTGGGTTTACAATTGAAAACCAACTTGTTGAAGATTTAATCCTTTCTTTTGCAGGAGTTTTGCTGGTTCTGGGCATTGTGACAATGAACAGCGGCAACAAAGACGATGGCGAAGATGACAATGATGACGAAGGTCAGGATGAATAAAAATAAGATAAAATGTATAAACATGCATAGAAAAAATAAAAGGACCGCAGAGAATTTTCTGCGGTCTTTTTTTATTGGTTTTTGCCCAAAATGAGTTAAATTTTGCCTAAAAATTATTCTAAAAGCCCTATATTTTTTAAATTTTTATGAAAAACCCTTGAAAAGTGTAAAGAATTATGCTATTATATAAACATAAAGGGAGGAAATTATGAAGAAAACAATTTACACAATTCTTTCGATAGTTTCAATTGCATATATTGTCTTCTTGGTGCTGGATGTGCTAAGAGACCATGGCGGATGGACTCCAAATTTGGGCTGGTTTGAAGATTGGTTCGATTTTATTGTTCGCTTTGGTGGCATTGCAATCATTTTCTGCTTTGCACTTGTGAACTTTACAGGCAACCCTCTTAAAACAGTGTTCTTCATTTTGCTTATTTTGGCAATTGTTTGCTATGTTATCGTGCTTATTGTTCCTGATTTCTTCAGCAACATTTTCAGCAAAAAGGAAGAAACTGAGGCCGCTATAACACTTATAAGGGCGTTTGTCCTTAAATAATTTGGGTGCTTTGGGTGGATAAGTTTGTTATAATTGATGGAAATAGTTTGGCGAATAGGGCATTTTACGCAATGCCCTATTTATCTAATAGAAACAAGCAGCCTTCTGGGGCTGTTTTCGGCTTTGCCAATCTGCTTGTAAAGCTAATTGTTGAACAACATCCCAAGTTTTTGGCAGTTGCCTTTGACCATGCACGTAGAACCTTTCGTAACGATGTTTTTGATGCTTACAAGGCAAAAAGAAAGGAAACTCCGCCAGATTTGGTGGCACAATTTCCTGTTATAAAGCAGATGCTTGAAATTATGGGCATAAAAACATTTGAGGTTGAGGGGATTGAGGCAGACGATATCATTGGAACGCTGGCAAAAACGTCTGGGGTTCAAAATGTTTTGGTGTCTGGCGATAGGGACTTGCTGCAACTTATAGACAAAAACACCACGGTTTGGCTGACAAAAAAAGGTGTTACAGATGTTGAAAAATATGATGAGGAAGCCTTGTATGAAAAATTGGGCTTAAAGCCGTGGGGGATTATTGAACTGAAAAGCCTTATGGGCGATGCTTCCGATAATATCCCCGGAGTTCTGGGCGTTGGAGAAAAAACTGCGCTTACACTTTTGCACGAATATGATTCGCTTGACGGAGTTTATCAGAATATAGGCCAAATTGGTGGCAAACTGAAAGAGAAACTTGAAAGCGGCAAAGATAGTGCGTATATGTCCAAAACATTGGCGACAATTAAAACTGATTGTCAGTTTGAACATGAGCTTTCAAGTTGCACATATACGTTCCCATTTACGCAAAATGTGAGAGACTTTTTTGAGCAGTGGGATTTTAGAAGTTTGGTTGGCAGAAAAGATATTTTTGATGTGGGCGTGCGCTCTACAAAAGAAGAAGTTAAAAGAATCTGCCTTGAAAATTTGCAGCAAATTGAGGACTTTGCCAAAAAAGTTTCACATTATTTCAGTTATGATGTTGATAAGCTTGAATTTTCTATAAATGGCAGCGAAATTTATTATATAAAAAGGGAACAAGACTTTTTTTCAACGCCGATATCCTTGCCGCAAGTTCTAGAAATTTTAAAGCCAATTTTTGAGAATCCGCAAGTTTTAAAACTGACAAATTCATCTAAAAATGACACAAAAATTTTAAAAGCGCAGGGCATTACGCTAAATAACTTTTTTGACGTTGAAATTGCCAGATATGTTCTGTATGCAGGCCTCCCTAAACTGCCGTTTGCAAATGTAAGCGATTTTATCTCTTTAAAAGCGGATTTAGAGCAAAAAATGAAAGATGCTGGCGTGGAGAACATTTATAATCAAGTGGAAATTCCTCTGGTTAAAGTGCTGGCAGACATGGAAATGCAGGGGTTTAAAATTGACGAGCCAGTTTTAGATGTTTTGGCGGAAAAAGAGCGGCAGGAACTTGAACAGTTGACGAAAGAAATATATGCCCTTGCAGGCGAGGAATTTAACATTAACTCTCCAAAGCAGGTGGCAAGCATTTTGTTTGATAAACTTGGTCTAAAAGCCTTTAACAACAAAAAACAATCCACCAATTTTGCTGTGCTTGACGATATTCGCTGGCAGCATGATATTGTTGAACTTATCATTTCGCATAGGAAAGTTAGCAAAATGATAAGCACATATATAAATGTTTATAAGAAAATTTGCGAAACTTCTGGCCCAGTTGTGCACACAATTTTCAACCAAACACTCACTTCAACGGGCAGGCTTTCAAGTAGCGAGCCAAATATGCAAAACATTCCAACTCGTGACGAAGAAGGCAGGGCACTGCGAAAGATTTTTATTTCAAAATTCGAGGGCGGAAAAATTATATCTGCCGACTATAATCAAATTGAGCTGCGTCTGCTTGCCAACTTGGCAAATGAAGAAAGCATGCTGCACGCTTATAAAAATGGGGTGGACATCCACACAAAAACAGCCAGCGAAATTTTTGGCGTGCCAGTTCAGGAGGTTACCAAAGAGCAGAGGCGAGATGCTAAAGCCGTAAATTTTGGAATTATTTATGGCATAAGCGATTTTGGATTGTCGCAAAACATAAAAACATCTAAATATAAAGCGAAAACTTATATAGAAAATTATTTTTCGCGTTATCCGCGCA
>CANQCE010000003.1 GCA_947589655.1 uncultured Clostridia bacterium
GTATTAGCCCAGTCAAAATATTTTCCATCAGTAACCCATGGCTGGGATGTCAAAACCTTAAAAGCCTTACCATACTGACGGGTCATGGTGTCAACCTTGAACACGTGCGATGGGAAGCCGTAGCTATCGTAACCATTGCAATACAAGTTGTCGTCTATATTAAATTGTGCAAAGATGTATTTAAGTTGTGCTTTGCTTTCCTCAGAAAGGGAATTAAAGTCATCTTTATCTTCGCCTGTAAACATGAGCATACGGTCAAATGTCATCCGTTTAGTTTGGGAAACTTCCCCAATACAGCCATCATTTTTAATATTGTCTTCCGATGATGCATTGTTTTGGTAGGAATTTGAATTGTCCATATACCCAATTCCGTATGCATAAACCTGCCTATTTCTGCCCGGATTATATGTCATGGTGATATCATAAGTTATATCTTTAAAGTTTTGATAAACTTCTGTAATAGAGTTTTTTAGAGTTGTTGTAGGTTTCCCTTGCCACTCATTAGGTTCATTCTTATTCTCCCCAATATATTTGTCTTCCAAGTTGTAAGCCCCCTCGCTGCCCCTAGTCAACGTTTCAGGCATATCGGAGATGGCTTGAACCGCCCCCTCATTTATGTTGTCATGCAAATTCGCCCCATTTGCGTAGCCCACAATTCCGCCAGCAAAAGCATAGCCATTGCCATAAGCGGTTGACTCTTTTGTTACATCTCCATAGTTCCCCGCACCTACAAAACCAAGGTTGTAAGTGTTTGAAATTTGAACTTTAGCATTGCTACCTAACACATATCCCACAATGCCGCCAGCAACATAGTTTGCACTCATGCCGTCTGTAAAGCCGCTTAAAACTGCATTGGAGTTGTAAGCATTTGAAATTTCTGTGGTTCCAGTGGCATATCCAACAATTCCGCCTGCTATAACTGAAAAGTATTTTTTCGAAGAAGATGATAAACTAGATACACTCCCATTTTTGTCAACAAACACAAACTGCAATTCTTCCAGAGCCTTGTTCTCATTTGCTGTAACAATAATTTGCCCAGAACTTGAAACATAGTTCAAAGTGCTGCCGCCATCGAGTGCATCCGTTGTTTCTCCAACAACTCCGCCCACAATGGTGCCATCTCCACTTGATGTTATGTTCACAACCGAGTTAATTGCGGTTGCATTACCTGTAAGTTTGCCCACAACACCGCCAATTCTGGCGTTGGTCTTATTTCTCTCGTCTCCACTGGCACTTGTGGTAATTCCGCCAACAACAGTTATGTTGGTCAAATTGCCAGTCATAACATCAGCCAGTGTAGCCAAAGGCTTTCCGTTTATGTTTATATCTTGCACGCGCAAGTTTTCAACATCGCCAGTGACACCGGCAAACAACGCCTTTGTCAATTTGTAAGTTTTTCCGCCGTTATCTGCTTGCTCTGTAAAACTGAAGTCAAGGGCGTGTTCACTGCCGTCCAGCAAGAAGCCTTCGCCGCCAACGCTTACGCTCTTGTTGATATTGTTTCTATCGTCATAATCTACAATGTCCCCAATTGTAACATCGGTGGTTGTAGAGCCTTTAACCTCTCTGTATCTGTCAACCATGTTAATATCGTGGTCAAGCACAAATTGAAGTTTGTTACCTGCTGGATATTTCTCTGCTTTAACATCTTCTATCATTTGGTCAAGTTTGCCAACGTTTAAAATGCCAAACAGCCAAGGATAGTCCTCAGTTGCCAAAAGTTCTTTGTTTTCAATAATTGTATTGTATGGCACTTGAATGTAGTTATAAGTTTTAACCACACTTTCTTCTTGCACCAGAGCCACATTTGAAGAAATGCTGTCCGTCTTTTCTGAACGAGTGTAAGTTGTGACGTTTTTCATGTAGCCAAAGCCGTGAGTTGCATAACCATAGTTTGTAAATGGCGAGAAATACCACTTTGTTTTGCCTTCTTCCTGTGTTTTGGACTTGCTCAATGTCAAATCGTGATGAACCTCATCTGTTCCAAGATAATTCAGCGCCAAATCGCTTGTATTTTTAAAGGTGTTAAAGTTCCAGCCGAGTTCGCTTGTGGCAACAAGTTCCTTTCCATTTAATTCTTCTGCCGCATAATCTCTAACCGCAAAGTTGTTGTGATTAACTTGCCCAAAAGTGTTAAATTTCTGCGTTTCTTTGCCCTCAGCAGTTGTTTTATAATCCACAAATTTAATAGCCGAATTGCTTTTGCCTGTGTTCAAAATGTCCGCTTTAACCTGCATTGTGGAATAAACATCCAACAGCAAGTTTTCTTTGTTATTCTTTGCCCCTTTATCGGCTTTTGCAAATGTAAAGATTGGCACATCTGCATATGTTAAAATTTCGCCTGTAGAATAGGTTGCCATAATTGTTGTGTCGTCAGCAAGCACATTTGCCACACCGCTTACATAGCCATTAGGATTATCAGCCGTAGAGGTTTTTCCACTGGCACGATATTCAATATTTGCATTAACATAGCATTGGTTAATCATGCCTTTGCTCATCTGCCCAACAATGCCGCCTATGCCAATTTCGCTTGTGCCACCTATTGAAATGGTTCCTTGAACGCCCACACCATAGATAAACGAATTGCCAAACATTTGCCCAACAAGCCCACCATAAATGGAAACAGAGACATCGTTACTCTGGCTCTCCAAGCCGCTGCCTGTGCCGCTCTCGCTGGAAGGAGGTGTAAGGTCAAAATCGGTTGTATTGTGTTCCATAATCAAGCCAGAAATCATCTGGAAGCTTATTTTGTCTTTTCCGCCCTCCACGCCCATTGAGTCAACCAAACCGCCGTAGATATCTCTAGGCGCTTTGGTGCTGTCCTCTGTTTCATCACTTTCGTCATTGTTTATTTCTGTTAATTCCACTGTTAAACCATTGCCCACCAAAGCGATGTTCTTAAAGTTTACGTCTGCTAAAATTATTTGTGTTGTTCTTTCTGCAGCTGCAGATGAAGATAAACTTACCCATGTTATTTCATGAGTTCTGGCAAGTCCATTGGTGCCATCAACAGTATAAACGCTGTCCACAGGCTCTCCATCTTCTTCTTTTTGCAACAACTTATCCCCTTCTTTTAGAATATATGGGTTAAGTTTTGAGCCAAGATCATAGGAGGTCGGTGTAACATTCAACTGGCTGATAGCGCTCAATATATTGGTCTCGTTTGAGATATCAGTAATTTTCTTTAAGGTGTCCGCATCAAAATTAAATCCGTCAGTTGCACCAGCGCCATTAATGCCATTAACATAGCCTATAAATGTTCTGCTATCAACGGTATCGCCGTCTTCGCCACCGCTAGCATCTATGCCATTTATACTATATTGCAGGTCAATGTTCATAGAATCGACAACATCTTCTTGATAAGCCATACAAACCATGGAAGAATAATAGTTAATCTTGGCTGCTATTTCATCATCGCTTGCAGCATCATTTTTTAAAGTTCCATTCCCAAGCAATGCCCCAACAAAGTATTTAAATTCGGATGTTGTATCATCACCCACAGCAACTTCCTTATTATTTGGCACTTTATTATTAAAGTTTGTCATCATGGAAACAGAACCAGAAATGCCCACTGGGTTTGTTGTTTGCCCAACAATTCCGCCAAAAACATATTCGTCAAGTTTTATCGGTTCCGTCTGGTTTTTATCATCATCCGCTATGTCATCGTAAATAACAAACACATCTCCATAAGAGCCGCATTTATCAATTTGAACATTAGGTGTAGGCTGCGAAGCCTTTGTTTCGGCAATGTTGCCAATTATACCGCCTGTGACAATTGAACCGCCTTTCAAGTTGTCGCCATATGCACGCAAAACACCGCCAAACAACATATGTTGAATGGAAACTGTTCGGTTCTGCCTATCCATTTGCCCAATTCCGCCGCCAAATACAAGGGTTTTTACATTTGATACAACATTTCCATCAAATGCAAGCCTGCCCACATCTTCTCCGCCAACATCAATGTCATTGTCTGTTGCCAGTAATCCAGAAATTGTGCTGTCCATAACCCAGCCAACATATCCGCCAACATATGCTGCGGTTGGCCTGCCTTCCGAAACGGAAATGGTTATATCGTTGGAAATTGTGCTTGCAGATGTCCATCCACCGAGCAGTTTGCCAATAAGTCCGCCAACAGCGATTGTGGCATTATCTGAAATGCCTTCAACGTCAATTATGCCTGTTATGTTGATTGTGTTATTTGTTGTTATGGTTGCGCCATTTTGAACATAGCCAAAAACGCCTCCAAACGAATCGTCTTTGTTGCTATCGTTCACTTTAAATGGATGTATAAATGGGTCAGCTTCGTCATTATAGTCATATTCATTTCTCTGCAATTTTTCAATGGCTGACTCGGTATCGGTTGGCTCGTATGGGTTTAAATATTTCCCCTCATTAGCCGTATCTTCCACCGCTGCGCTTACGGTCAGATTTGTTGTTATGCCGCTTAGTTGAACATTTGCCCCAACAGCGCCGGCAAGCCCGCCAATTTTAACCACTGAAGCGGCAGGTTCATTATTTCCACGTTGCAAAATTGCACCCTTCAAATTGAAATTGCCAAAACTTGAAGAAATTGTTGTTGTGCCATCTTTCATATATCCAAAAGTCAGCCCAACATTCAACTCGCCAGCAATGCCACTATCCACAAAAATTTTTATGTCGCCTGCCTGTTGCAATCGGCTTGTGGACAAGGTTGCTTGGTTTACAGAATTAAATTGCCCAGCATAAGCACCAACATACAGTTTTCGTATGTTGATTGGCATGCCTGTTCCGCTTTTAACATTCATTGCCACGCTGCCAAGGGAACTTATGCCAACATTCATGCGTGCAATATTGTCGCCCTCATCTTTGCCAATCATGCCGGCATACAAACCAACTGACAACGCTGTGTTGGTGGAATTTCCCTTCAATGAAATTTGTATTTCGGTATTTTCTGCAAAGTCAAAATTGACTCCTTGCAGAGCGATAAGGCTCACAGGGTCCGATTGGATGAATTTGCCAACCAAAAGCCCCATGTTTGTGTTTGAAACAACTTCGCCCATATCTTTAAGTTCAATTTCTTCAGTCTTGAACTTGACATTAATGCTGGATATTGTTGTTGAGTATGCTTCCCTTGCAAGAAGACCTGTTGAAGCCCCTGAAGTTCCGCTGTCAATTGAAGTTTCCAACCCAACCGCATTGTTCACTGTGATATTTAAGTTTCTTATAGCAGATTTATCAACTCTGCTAAAAATGCTGTAGTTAATTGGCTTAATTTCTTGTTTCTCATCTTTCTCACCGCACATATAAATGTTAATCCCCTCAATTTGTGCGCCGCTGGATTGAACTGAATTGAACAGTGGTGCATCCAGAATTAAGCCAGGGTCATCTTCGCCAAGATTTCCGCCAATCAATTGAAGATTATCATCATATGTAGGGATTGTTAAAGAGTTTGCCATGCCTTCGCCAACATATGTCCTGTAAGATATCAAACGCCCACCAAAGTTTGTGAAAGGTGTAAAGTTTGTGTCGCCCTGTCCATCCAATAGTTCAACCTTGCCTGCTCGCAAATCGATATCTTTGTATTCATCAAGTTCCTTTGAAACTTTTCCGCGAACAACAATTGTCAGCGATCTATTGTCTGCCTTTGAAGCCTCATATTCAACTTCTTCTGTGTTCCAACAGTCCCAAATAATTATGTCAACATTGGTTTTTAATGAAAGTTCAGGATAAAGCCTGTCTTGTTCATGTTCCCATAAGGATACATTCCAGCCATTAGGCAAGAAGAATTTTGACGAATAAACATATCCGGATTGTGTGGTTCTAAATTTTTCTGAACCAAGTGCTTCTTCCCAGATGAGCGTTGGTGTTAAATTTGTTTCATTTTGCACTCCATATCCAAAAGGCTTCAATGTAATTTTGTTTCCGCCAACTTGAACGCTGCCAAAGCCCCCAACCGTGGATACGCCGTCCCAATTGTTTTTATATGAATCTTTGGCTATATCATAATAGTTGTTATTTCCACTTATTATATATGGATAAGCTTGCACATAGTTGTCCACAATTGAGCCATTGTTCTCATCAACTCTAAGTGCTCTGTCAATAATCATTGCATGGCCTGTGCTGATGCCGTCTGCCGCCTGCTCGCCAAGTATAGTTCCAGCAGTAAAGTCAACTGAAAGATATTCAACAGCCATAATGTTTTTAAGTGCAACAACAGGTGTGCCCTGCTCTTTTGTTAAAATTGCCCCTGCAAAGCCGCCTGCACCAGAGTTGGAATTTTCATTTCTTATTGCCAAATCGCCTGAAGCATAAACTTCGTTAAAGAACATATTAACCGCTGGCTTTTCACTGATTTCACCCAGCGTATAAGTTCCGCCAGAATTTCTCCCCAATGCCAAAACCCCAACAACGCCGCCAATAGCCTCGGTTTTGCTGGAATTTGTTATAACATTCAACTTGTTATACGCACCTCTGATATATCCCCCAGCCATGTATCCAACAAGTCCGCCAATAAAGTATGGTTCGTTGGTGTGTGAAATGTAGCCAGGGTCATTTTGCGTGCGAGAAAAGATGGAAAGTTGCCCTCTTTCAACGGCCGAATCCCCATTATAATAAGAATATTCATTATCTTCTATTGTCTTTTGCAGTTCATCTTCATAACTTGCCGAAACGCCGAACAAGCCACCATAGTTTTCACCAACAAGCCCACCACCATACAGGTTCTTTGCAGTGATGTAAGAAGGGTTGCTCAGGTTAAGGTCGGCGTTCAACTTGATTGTGGCATCATAAACATATGTGGAATTGCCCACATAACCAAACAGACCGCCAGCAACCTCGCCATAAACGCTAATATTATCTTCAACTTTAACAGCAACAAGGTTATAATCATCTGCTGTAAGTTCTGTGCTATAACTTACCGCATCATTATTTATATATTGGAAAATATCCACCAAGCCAACCAAGCCGCCTGCATAAGAAAGCCCAGAAACATCGTTCTTTAAAGATGCTCTTGTGCGAACGTGTTCCCTTAATGACGAGATATAATTGTCATTGTAACCTATCGTCTTTTTATCGTTATAATAAGCGGAATTTATAACCAATCCGTTGACCTTAATGTCATGCAAGCCGCTTTCACCGAACAACATACCAACCACGCCGCCAACAATGTTGCTGCCAGAAACCACAGTTTCCTCATCGGATGTTGCCGATACTGGCGAAACGGTAATCCCAACAATGTAGGTGTCAATTGCCGTTCCTGCCAAAGTTCCAACAATATTGCTATTGCCTGCCTTAACTGAAAGCACTGTTAAGTCAAGATTTTTTACAACAGCGCCGTCAAGTTGTGCAAACAGACCAAAGTTTTCGTTGTATTCGCCATTACTGAAATTGATGTTAGAAATGGCAAAGCCATTGCCATCCAGCATGCCAGAGAATGTTTTGCCACTTGTTGTAAGTTTAACGGAGTTGGTTGCATCTGGAGTGTCTTCAATGTTTTGAACAACCTCTGACAAATCTATGTTGTTTACAAGTCTGTAATTTCCAAAAACTTCAAGGTCGTTGTAATATTCTTTATAAGAAGAAATATCTTTTGAACTTGCGCTGCCAGTTGCCATAGCAAAATCGTAAGCATTCCTGATAATTATAGGGTTATTTTCACTGCCGTAAGCCAAATTTATGGTTTCAAGCGTGTCTAAGTTTGTAATGCTCTTGTTATAGAACATATTCACTATTGCCCCAGTTGTAACGGCGTATCTGTTAGAGAATGCAATTTGATTTGCGCTGGTTAAAGTTATGCCACCATCTGTTGTCATCCAAATGCCGTTGTATCTGTTGTCATCTGCAAAGTTAAATCCATACATGGTCGTCTCTGGCGATTTTTCAATATCAGATACGGCCGTTGCGCCTGTTGTCATAACGGTTTGATTAGAATTATCAACATTGTAATCTTCATTAAAGAAATATGAAGAATTAATGGTGCCATAGTTCAAAGATTCGGAATATTCAATTCCTGAGAAAGGCATTTGGTTGATATCCGACCTTAAAATCTGGCTGGCAGAGAAGCACAGTTCAATTGTTCCTGACTCGTCATTAATATAAACAAATCCTGCAGCAAACGATGGCCTTGTTTCGTCATTTTTAATTGCAATGTTAGAATAAGAGTTTTTAACAAGCCCATAGTTATGATAAACAAAGCCTGAGGCATATCCAACCGTGTTAATGTTGCTGCCTTTCTTGGCAACTTGGTTTTTGTTTTCAGCATCTGCAGCGCCTTCACTGTAACTGCCATGAATGTTAGAATAGTTGTTAAGAACAAAGCCTGCAGTTGTGGATGTTGCCGATTGTGTTTGGTTGTCAATTTGAATTTTCTTTGCAAAAGATGCACTTACATAGCCATTGTTTGCAAGAACAAAACCGGCAATCTCGCCCTGACCTTGAATTGTAAAGATGCCAAGTGGCGATTGACGCAAATACGCCCTGCCAGAAATATCCACAATTTCCATAAAACTGTCGCCGCCAACACGGCTGTTTACAATTGAAGCGTTATTTTCAAGAACAAAACCTGCAATTTGGCTGACAAGGTTGTATCTTCTGATAATTCCGTCAGTAAGCAAAATTGGTTGCGTGTTTACGCCCTCGGTGTATGAAACAACAATGCCGTCAGTTCGGTTGGTGTGAATTTGATATTCGCTCATGTAGGATACAACCTCGCAGTTGTAAATCACACCGTTATTTGTAATTGCAAAGCCTGCAATGTTAATTGTCCTAAATGATGCAATGTTTATTGCAATGTTCCCAGCACCATAAATGTTAACCCTCACGTTTTTAAGTGTTGTGCCTTCAAGAACGTTTGTGAACAATGCAAAATTAATGCTGCCGCTTTCTGGCATTGCAAAACTGTTAAGATGAATTGTAAAGCCGTTGCCGTCAAGGCTTTTAATAAGTGAAGTGTCAAGTGGAGTGTAGTTGTCAAGAACAATATCGTTCATCAAAATGTAATCGTCTGCAACCTCAGATTTGGTGGCATAATCAACAAACTCTTGCCCTGTAAAGATTTGTGTAGGGGTTTCTTCATCAGTCCATGTGTCAACAACAACCAAGAAATCGTATTTTCTTTGTATAATTTCTCCTTGCAAAATTATTGTTGTTTTCAACCTCATAAGTTGGGTCCCAGTTCTTGTGCCTGTTATGGAAAGTTCTTTGCTGCCGTTAAGTCCATTATTTTCTGTTATTTCAAAAATTCCAGAACTTTGCAAAATTGTTCCATAATTTTCATTGTAAATTGCCACTTCTGTGCCAGCCGCATCCACATAATAAAGTTGTTGTTTAAGTGTAAGAGGAATATATCTTGCGTTATCTTCATTGTAAGTATAGTTAATATAATATTCAACTTCATCATTTCTATAATTATGGTCCATTTCAAATTGATGACGTTCAAGCAAAATTCTGTCAACAGCCGCAATTTCGTCAGGGTCATTATGATTATAATTATAATTTTCTGGACGCAATGGATATTTGAAACTTAAAATGTCGGTTGCGCCAATGTAAGAATTGAACACATCATATTGTTGCCCATTATAAGTTGCCGTTCCTGCTCTTGATGCAAGCGAAACCCCACTTTCGTGGTCGCTTGTGAACGCAATGGAAAAATCGACCAAACAAATTGTTGCCGTTGTTGTTTTTATTTCTTGCACGCCGTTAATCAATCTTTCAACATCAGCGGCAATATAGAATACGCCTGTTCCGCTGCCATTTTTAAGTTTTGCAGTTACGCTGGCGCTTAATGTGGCAGAATATTCCACAGAATTCCCAACTGTTTGTTGTGTTAAAGAGCCAATTGAAAGCCCATCGCCCTCATTGATAAGGTAAGGATTGCCATACAACCTTTGGTCAGCACCAACAACAACCTTAAATCCAACGCTGTCGCCTTTTGCAAGGAAATATGTTGTGCTGGTTCCATCGCCCACTGTTATGTTTGCTTCATACAAATAATCCACACTTATGTCTTGCGTTGTAAAATATGGGTTTGCATCGTCTTCGCCATTATAATAGGTAGCGGTCAACACAAGGCTGTCAACACTTGGAGTAAAGTTCCCAGAAACATAAACGCGGAAATAGTATATCCCAGAGCCTTGCCTGTCAGCATCCGTGATATTAACCCTAACCCCATTTGGAATCATTGTAACATTTGTAGGGTCGTTGTAATAACCATATAAAGAATTATAAGATAATTTGGTAATAGTTACAGTGCTTGTAGGCGCTGTGCTTGTGAAGGTGAAATGCGTCATAAGTGAGAACGCTGGTTCCACCCTAACTGCCACAATTGCATCGCTAGCAGGTGCCATTATGCTTACAATGTTGCTTGACAAGCGATAATACATCACCGAATTGCGCAGAACCCTGCTGCTAACTGAATACACCATAATTGATGCGTCTTCAATGTTTTGTTTGTTTAAAGTTACATTAATGGTTTTAAGATATTGCATGTTGTCCATCTGGCTGGTTACATTAACTGAAAGTTTCATATTTTCATATGTGCTATCAATCATGTATTTATGTTCATCTGCCACCCTTAACACAACGTGGAACCTGTATTGCCCTTCCACAACTTTGGTTTTTGTCCAAGTTGCAATAAGGCTTAATTTTTCGTCAACATCAAAAACAACTGAGTTGTCGCCCATTAAAGTTTTGTTGTAAGAGCCATAACTTAGCCCAAGCACAATGTTGTCAGATGCGCTATCTGTGGCGATTAAAACATCAAACGCCCCATGTTCGGCAACAGAGAATTCAATGCCTTTTGAGTTTTCAATTTCAAGGCTGGTTGCGCCATTGAATACGGTAGCGTTAAATTCGCGCTTTCTTACATTTTTAATGGCATTTGCAAATTCGCCTTCAACTCCATTAATTTTCAAGGCCGATGTTATTTGCGTTTTGTCATTTTGTGGATGGCTTGTAACGCCCTTCATAACCAGCGAGTTTTCTGCAACTGTAATTTGCAAATACTGCCCCTTTTCTGCGTTTTGGGCTTCAAATTCATTGTCCTTAAGTTCAAAAGTTGTGGAATATGTGTCATGCTGTGCCCTGTAAGCGGTGCCATTTAAATTTATATTAGAAAGATAATCGTGCGAAACCACAACATTTTTGCCTTTTTGAACAAGCACGGTTTGTCCATCCAAAAGTGGCACTTTTTCGCTTGCATTTTCAAAAAGAAGCGAGGTTGTCATGGAAGGCAAACTGTAAAGCACAATAACATTTATTTCTTTTGTTTGTGTGAGGTCTGTTTTTGAAATAACTTTAAGTGTAAATTGTGCAAGCGTGTGTGCAACAGTTTTGATTGATGTTGCATTTAAAACCACGCTTGTGTTTGTTGTTGAAACAACCAGCGTTCTTGCAGCACGAGTTGAAACATTAAACAGTTGTGCAAGCGTTAAAGTGTTCAAGCGGTCCAAAGCGGATTGGTCTGCCGAAGATGCCACTTCTTCAATAGGGTCATAAACGAACAAAATTCCATTTTCGCCTGCTTTAAGTGCTTTGATATAAGGTTCGGTTACATCGTTAAATGTCAAACTTTCAATATCAACGGCAATGTTTTGTGTTACATTTGCAAGGTGAACAAAGCCAAAGTTTATTTTCTCGTAATCTTCGTCTTTGTTATCACTTGTAACCCACGCTTCTCTGCCAGCAACTGCACTTTCTGCACTTTGCGTATCTTCACAAATGGTAGGATTGCCACTAATATATTGGCTATCATATGCAAACTGTGTATTAGTGAATATTGCCACCTTGGTTGAGCCGCTTTCTTTGTAGGTCAAATAGCAGTCTTCAAAGTTTACAAAGGCAACATTTGTTTCTGTGTAAACTGGGACTTGCAAATCTCCTAAAAATGCAAAACTTTCTTTAACCTTTGCCCCAGCTGCGCTTGTGCCCATAAACGCCGCAACCTTTCCTGTGCCAAACAACGTTGAGGATTCGCCGCCCTCACTTTCAAATGGATAAGCATAGGCATAAGACCTGATTATTTGGCTTGTTCCCGTTGCTTTTCCAACAATTGCACCAATATATGTAGAGCCGCTGGCAATAGAAAATTTGTTAATGCTATTATCCGCAAATTTATAAAATTCCACGCCGCAGCCTTCAATTGTGCCGTCATTTTGCCCAGCAATTCCGCCTGCCCCAACAGCACTTGCGGCTTGAATTGTAAGTCCGCCAACAACACTGTTTATAATTTTGCCTTCGTTATGCCCAGCAATTCCACCCAGCGTGCTTTCATTTTCGGAGATAAGGGTGCTGCTTGTGTATGTGCTGCCACTGTTTAAAATGTCAATATAAACATTTTCAATTGTTCCTTTGTTCACATTTGCAACAAAGCCAACAAACTCCCCTTTTCCTGTAACATTGCCCACAAATGTGAGGTTTTTTAAAGTCCCTTTAAGGTTGTCGACAAAGTTCTCTCCAGAGATATTAAGGGTTATGCTTTCGTTATTTCCGCGAATTGACCCAGAAAATTCTGGAAAAGCCTTCCAATTTTCAAGAGTAAGGTTGTTCATAATTTCGTAGTAATATCCGCTGTCAATATGTCTTAACTCGTCTGCGCTGTAAATTCTGATAGCCGTGCCCTCGGTGCGTCCGTCTGCCACAACAATTCTAATTTTCAAGATGATGTCTTTGTAATAAACCGCTTCGCCATCATTGTTCAAGAAATAGTTAGAATATTCGCCTTCGTCATCGTCTTTTTCGCCAATGCCAACAATGTCGTTGTAATATTCTGGCAACGAATCTTGGTCCAAAAAGTCTGTTTCAAGTTTGTTCGTTTGTCTGTTAAGCCTGTAAAGCAAAATTTGCCCCGGAACGCCATCGATTGTTTTAATCATATCGTCAGGCAAAAGGTAAAGATATCCCACCCCACCATTTGCACTGCCACTTAATTTCAAGTTAAATGTGTTGCCAACCGCACTTGGCAAAGTTTCAAAAGGAGAAACATCTGAATAGCCCGCATCCGCCTTGTATATTGGCAGCAGCCTTGCATTAGCCGTGCTTGGTTCAAGGGTCGTGGAAATTGTAAAGCTCTTTTCAGTTGCCGTAGGCAAAGAGTTGAAATAAATTTCGCCGTCATCTGTTTTGTTGACCCAAGTGACCTTTTCAACTCTGGCAACATTATTAAGAGTTATAATAATTTGCGTTCTGCAAGTTAGCCCATTAGGGTCGGTGTAAATAATTTGCAAAATATCTTCAAACGATTTTTCAAAGCAGGTGGAATTGCCTGTTATCCTAAAAGTAAGTTGTCTCCCTTCGGATGCAAAGCTGATGTCGCTAACGGTGTAGTGTGCGTTGCGCTTATAGTCAGGCTCGTTAGAATAATTTTCAAGCCCCAGTGTAAAATCGTCTGCTTCCGAGATGAAATTAAAGTAACTTAAATCGTTTGTGTAAGTTGGAATGTTGTAATCACTCCTTAAAGCAACAGAGACATCCACATAAGACCTTGCCAAATCGCTTTCGCTTAAAGTTTCGGTTGTGTAAAGCAATTTTTCTTTAACATTTGGGCTTAAAGACCTTACAGAATAAATGCCTTCAATGGCAAAGAACCTTGCAAAAGTAACTTGACTATAGTTTTCATCGCGGCCAGTGAACAGCACGCAGATAAAGCCTTTAAAACTTTTGTTCACAAGCGTAATTCTTTGCTGGTTTATTGTAAAATCTGCAGTTCTGCCATTTACAACATCTTTAAAATTTGCATAGAAGGTTTTGGCAAGAAATTCAATGCGTTCTTGTTCGTTTTTGTCTCTAAAGAATTCCTCTGCCCAGTTTTCAGGGTCGCCATCAATATTATGCTCTGGAATTGCCGTGATAAAATCTTCAAAAGACAGATATTTAAATGAAATGTCTGCATTTGTGGAAGCAATCAGGTTCAGCGGCAAAGTTGTGCCTGCCTCCAAAACAAGCCTAGACAAACTTTGGTCTGCCTTGCCACCTTCTGTGGCGGCACTATCTTTAATTTCAAAATTTTGCGAAATGGAGTTGTCCACAAACACGCTGGAAGACTGTTTATTTCCATTTTCAACAGTTGCCGATGTTAAAGGAACAAACGCAAGCAGTGAAAAGTTTTGTGTTGTTTTTCCTGAAACATGTGCAAACGAGAACAAAACCTCGTCTTCAAAGTTGTATCCAACAAGCGTAACGCTAAAGTTTATGTTTATATAAGGCACCCCGCCTTCTTCGCCAGCTTCGCCAACTGGTTCCAAATCAGAGAAGATGAAGTGAGCGTTATCTTCATGCACAAGCGTAAGCCCTTCAATGGAAGATATGCCTTTAATTTTAACGTTTTCATAAATAACCGTTCTTTCTTCATTCTCCACGGTGGAAGAAACCTTTTTGTCGGTTATATCAACCGTTAAGGTTTTTTCGCTGCCTGTTTTATAAAGGTCAAACTTTACAAGTGCGGAAACATTTCGCTGCGACAAAGGTTCAAACTTAACAGCAACGCCCTTAAAGATGAGCCCAGGGATATTTTGCCCCGCTTTAACATAAATGTCGGCACCGCTTTCAATATTATCAGAAATCAAAGTTCCGTCTACTAACTTAAAAGCAACTTGCGTCTGCAGATTGTTGAACACTTTGTTTAAAATCAAAAGGGATTCAAGCCCTTCTGGGCCGCTAACATATCCGTTAAACTGGTTCACATCAATTGCAATGCGGAAGAACCTGTCTTGGTCTGCAAGAGAGGCATCGTCTGGGCGTAAAACAACATGCAATTTTTCGCCCAAATCGGTGCTTTCAAGATAGTTGGAATAAACAGCCAAGGTGGCATCATTAACAACATCCCCTGCCGAATTTAAGATATCAACGCCTTCAACCGCAAAATTTGTTATAATGCGCACATCTGCATTTTTTGTGGAAACCTCATAGGCATAATCTCTGTATTTCACGGTAAATTCAATTCTAAAACTGCCAGTTAAGCCATTGCTTTCGGCATCCATTGCGTTAATTTCAAAATAATATTTGGTTTGATTTGCATTGTTTGCCAATTTTTCTGTTTTGGTAACGTTAAATGCAAAATACTTTTCGGCATCTGCCTTTGTAAGTTCGGTTTCTTGTCCACCATCCAATTTCCAAATTGTTGCTTCCAAAACTGCGTTGTATTTGGAGTTAAAAATCATCTCGCCAGTTAAATTGGAAAATCTTGCATCATTGCGCTTTAAACTGTAAGACAAAGGTTTGCTTAAAACAAACTCGCCATTTCTGTAAAGTTCTTCTTCATTGCCGTTATAATCGGTTAAAGTTAACTGCGAGATGGTTGAATGTTCAAGCACGTCAAACGAAACTATTGCAAATTTTGTTGGGTTTTCCACAAAATAAGCTTTCATTTGAATTGGCCTAATGGTTTGGTCTTGATTTCTGTAAAAGTTTGCGTATTGGTTATAAACAACAAGTTTGTCGCCAACAAGTTCTGCCACCTTAACGCCTTCAACAGCCAAAACGCTGTTTGTAACATCTGTTCCATTGGCTTCAAACGCCCATTTAATGTTGTTCACGTTTGCTGTTACTGGCTGAAAGTTCACAAGTTCCGACACATTAAGTTCTTTGCCAATCAGCGCATCTGCCGTAACATCTTGGCTTTCCATAACAACAAAGCGGTCGGTGCGATTATCTTGTGTGTCTGCCCTGACAACATCTATTGTTTCAATCACGGTGTTGACAGCCACATCAATAAGTTCGTTTTGTTTGCTATCTTCCACTGCCGAAACTTTAACTTGTGCGTTGCCAGACATTTTATCGTTTGAAAAGATTGTAAAAGTGTATGTATTGCTGTTGCCCAGCCTTTGCGCATAACTTCCTGAAAGGTGAATTATATCACTGCCGCGCAAAACTTCCACACGAACGCCAGAGGTAGAATTTTTTAGGGTAACATTAACCTCTTTCTTCTGATAGTTTTCCAAATTGTCCGCATTGGTATAAATAACAACCTCAGTCTCGTCAACTGAAATTGAAACCTTCTTTCCACAAGAGGTAAGCAGCAATCCTCCAAAGATTGCAAAAACACTTAAAAAAACAATCGCCAATCTTTTCATGTGTCCTCCGATAGTTACTATTTGCAAAGTTAAAATTTTTAGTAACTTTTAGTATATAATAATTATAATAATAATTTGCTTAAAAGTCAAATTCTAAAAGAAGATTTTAAAAAAATATCAAAAAGTGTCGAACCAACAAAAAATTATTTTTAACCAATTTTTAAAAATATTTTTCCTTTTGGCAGCAAAATGTGGAAAAATTTTAATTCATAAAAATGCCAGAAAAATATAAAAATTAGGCTAAAAATACAAAAAAATGCGATTTTTTACTATTTTTTTCGCATTTTTTCATTAATTTTTTGCATTTTTTTAATTTTTGTCAAATTTACAGTGCGTGTTCTTTGTCCTGAAATTTCATCTTGGTCGCCATGCCACCGCGTATATGTTTCTCCGAAAAGTTTTCATCCAAAACTGTTTTCACTTGGTCAAAAAGTTCCTTGTCCGCACGCGGCAACCTTTTTGAGATGTCGTTATGAACAGTGCTTTTGCTTAAATTAAAAACCTTGGCTGCGGCCCTTATCGTTTCGTGAGAATTTGCAATATATCTGCCAACCTCCAAAGTTCTCTCTTTGATATATGCTTTCATTTCACCTCCCATAGACAAGTGTTGTCTATAATTTGTCTATGAGAGATTTTGTCAATAAATGACAAATTTTGTCGAAATTAAAAAAAATAAAGCAAAAACTTGCTTTATTTTTTACATTTTTCAATCAATTCGGCAATTTCTGAAATTGTTCTAACTTTGCTGATTTGGTCGTCTGGAATTGTTATTCCATATTCCTCCTCCAAAGTCATAAGCATTTCAATAACATCCAAAGAGTCTGCACCCAAATCATCAACAATGTTGGATGTGTCTTGAATTGTATCTTTGGATATGCCCAGTTGTTCTGCAACCAATTCTTTTATCTTATCAATAATAACCATGTCAGTAACCTCCATGACTATATAATAACATAAAAGAAGTTAAAAATCAACTGATTTTACTTATTTTGCAAATCAAGATAATTGTTTGGGTCAACTTCAAGCCCATCTTTAAGAAGGGTAAAGTGCAAATGGTTGCCTGTTTTAAGTTCAAAGTTGGCTGTGTTTGCCGCCCTGCCAATTTCTTGACCTTTTGTAACAGTGTCGCCCTCTTTAACATTTAAGGTGCTGTCCAAAGAAGAATAAACACTTACAAAGCCGTTATCGTGTTGAATTTTCACAACTCCACCATCCAGCGTGTTGTCATCAACAGAAATAACCTGTCCGTCATACACCGAGAACACTGCGGCATCATCAGATGCAAGGTCCACGGCAAGATGAATTTCCCACCTTTTCAGGCTTTCATTGTGTTGCAAGCGGTCATCAGCATAGTCCTTTACAACCACGGCATAGTTCATTGGCAAGCCAAAGTTCATCACTTGTGTAGAAACTTCTTCAGCAGGCTCTTTTGGGATACTGAAAGCAATTGTCAGCGCAATGCCAAGGGCAAGCACGCACGCAAGCGAAACAGCACCAAACCTTTTTAAGAATTTTTTCTTTTTGTTTTCGTTTTGAATTTCCATTTTTTACCTCCACGCACAAATATTTGACTATTTTTGAAAATTTAAACAAAAAATCTGAAAATTTTTTGAATTTATAGGCAAATTTTGCAATTTTTTAGTTTTGCCTCTAAAATTAGTAACCTGATAACAACACAGGAAAACCTGCAACTATCCTGTCATCCCGTATGGCAATTTGAACGTTAACTTTTTTATTCTGCACATACACACACCCAGCATATAACGGCGTGTAAGCATTTATAACCGTCAAATCATCCAAATTTTCCTCGCTCACCTTGCTTGCTTTTAAAAAATTCAATATCTTTTCAAGCGTTACGGAAGAAAAATAAAATTGCATCGCTTCAAGGTCTTCAACTTTTTTAACATTTCTCTCTGCCGTTTGCAAACTGCAAAAATTAAACACCAAATTGCCAGATTGAACAGTTTCAACATCAAAATCGTCTGCGTAACTTCTTTCCGCCACAAGGCAAACCGCCTCCACCCCCGGCATTTGAAATATGGTTTGTTTTTTAAGGGCAAATGTTGAGCATATACAGGCTGTAACAAGCAGAAACACAATAAATTTTTTCATGAATAAAATATATCCACAAATATAATTTTCAATCAAAAACTTAAAAAACGTATAAAAAAACTGGTTTTTGATGCAAAAACCAGTCCTTTTTTATTAAAAAACTTATTTAACCAACAAATATATGCAAACAGCAGCCACGCAAACAGAAGCAAGAAAGCCACAAATGTTTATAACAAGCCCCCAATTGATATTAAGGTGTTTTTTCTCTGGCTTTTCAGCGGCTACATCTTCTTCCACAACCTTTGGCAAAGGTTCTTCTTGCACTGGCTGTTCAACAGGCTTTTCTTGTTTTGTCTTTTTTAACTCCTTTGGTGGAGGTGGCATAAAAATTTTCCCTTCCATAAAACACTCCTTGTTTTATTTTAAGACAATTGCAAAAAAAAGTCCAATAAATTCTAACATTTACTGAACTGGTTTCCAAATATTTTCGCCCCACTTGCTCTCCAAATTTTCTACAACAATGCTTAAAATATATTTCTCACCGCTATAAAAGTTTATTTCTTTTGGAGTGACAATATAGTTGCAAAAAGTTATTTTGTTCCCTCCTCGCAGCACATCGTCAAAATAATAGTAACCATCATCCGCTTTTTCAAAATGTTCGGTGGTTATAAAATCAAACTCGGCATTGTTGTCTGCGCCAAAAATTTGCGCCTTAACACGCACTTTAACATCCGCATTTAAATTTACGGCATCAATTTGAATAATCTGCGGCAAGTTCTCGTCAGGCAAAAAAGCCCCATCAAAAGTGAACGATGCCACACTGGTCTGATTTGGCTTTACCGGAATTGAAATGGTGTTCCCAATGATTATATCGGACTTGGAGTTTACAAAAGACATGGAAGAATAATACCCAGTAAGCCCCAAAATTACAGAGACAACCAGTGCCGCAAACAAAATTATGCATGAAAAAAGCCAAGCAATATCCTTTTTCTTCATATAATTATCTTTTGCTTGGCTCTCATTTTTTATGCAAACAGCTTACTGCTTGCTCTGGTTTTTCCTTCTTTTATTCCTTTCGTGCCTGAAATTTTCAATTTGTAAGCGCCTAAAATACTGACTTTCTTCCTGCAAGGCAAGTTTTCTTTTAACCCACCTGTATTTTCTGTTCCCATAAAGAGTATCGTATGCCATGATGCCAAGCCCCTGCAAGAGATAGAAGTAATACGAGCAGAATCTCCAGATAAGTAACGCCCAAAAAGTATTCCCGCGTAAATAATCTTTAAATAACGCCGCAAAGGTAATTTCGTTCATGCCTGTTCCGCCCGGCAGAGGGATGAAACTTGCCGCAAGTTCAATTAGGGCAGAGAACACAAAGAACTCTCCATAAGAGCCCACTTTTCCGCCTTGGAATGGGAAGATAAGATATATAAAATATGGAATTGAATATAGGCAAACAAACCTTAACACGTGCAGAATAACTTGATATAACAAATCCAGTTTTGCCTTGGAAAATTCCTTCATAATGCTTTGATAATCTTCCACAATGTGCAAAACTTTTTCGTAGGTTTTTTCGTAATTTTTTATAAGTTTAATTTTTTGCAGCAATTTTAAAACCCAAGTGATAAGTTTTTTGCTGAATTTTTTTGAAAAACTTATGAACAAAATGAAGAAAACCACCAAAAAGCCTAAAATGAAGCCTATAATGCTTGCGGCAGACACAAAGGCAGACATTCCGCTTGTAAAGGAAATGATAAGGCAAACAAAAGTTATAACAATCCACGTTGCGTTTTGAAAAAGCAGTTTGGCGATTGGGATGGAAAGCGCTGTGGATGCAGGAACATCTCGAGCGGTCAAGTATGTGACCATAAACGCCTGTCCCCCTGTGGAAAGCGGGGTTACGGCATCATAATATCTTAAAATTCCCAAAGATTTGTAAGATGTGTTCCAGCGGCTACGCAAGGTTTTTCGGTAAATCATTCTATGAACAGATAAAACATCCAGCAAAATTATTGCAGCAAGCAGCAAAAGAACATATAAAAAATTTATTGGCTTTGTGTTTAAAAGGTTAAGCGGCGAAAAATCGTCTGTTGTGAATATGTTCCAAATTAAAATGCCGGCAACAAGAACAATGTTAAAGATAAAAAATATAATATTTCTAACCTTTTTGTTCTTTGTGTTAGAGCGTTGAATTTCTTGATTGGCTTCTTCCAGTTTTTCTTCAACTTTTTTATTTTCTTCTTCGCTCAGTTTTTGATTTTCAATCTGTTGAAGTTTTTTTGTTTTGCGTTCTTTATACTTATTTATCAGCCGCGAAAAAAAATTCTGCTTTTCATTTGCAGTTTCAGGCTCTATGTTCTGTTTTTCCAGTTTTTTTTCGCTCATACTTGCATTTTAACAAAAAAACAACCCACATGTCAAATAAACGTGGGTGTTTTTTATTTTGCTTAAAGCCTATTTATACAAATCTTTAATGTTGTTTTCTGTTATAACAATTCCGTCTTCCACAACAAGCGAGGTTCTTAAATTTTTGATGTCCAAATTTTGGAACACTGAAAAGTTGTCGGTTGTAAGTTCATCATAAATTTTATCTAACAATGTTTTATTTGAGAACACATTAAGCAGTGTTGAACTTAACACGGTTATATTTTCTGGTTTGTTAGAGATGTCAAAATTGCTTCCAACGCCAAACAAATTGCGAGGCTGCCCAGCATAAACAAAAATGTAATAGCCATCTTCCGCTTTAACAAGCCCTGAAATGTCGCCCACATGAGCGTTGCCGTTGTTATAAAGTTCTTTTAATGCGTCTTTTGCATCAGCATTGTCAGTAAATGTGCTGCCAACCAAAACATCTCCATTGCTTGCAATTCCAGCAACCGCATTATATTCGGCATTTTTTAAAGTGTCATCGTCGTTATAAAGATACAAATAATCTCTTAAAATTTCCACTCTTTGTTGTTCAAAATCGCTGACATCTGGTGTAAGAGGTTGAAGTTTTTGTTGTATTTCTGCCAAAAGCGAGTTTGCAGCAATTTTTTTATCTGTTGCCTTGCCAGTTTCTTTGTCTCTTACGGTTGCTTGAACAGAATCGTATAATTTTTGCAGTTCGGTTTTTTGAGTTGGCGCCCAAACACCGTCACCTTGCAAAGAATCATATTGCTTTTTCTGCTCATCTGTAAACTGCATTTTAATATAATTGTAATAGAAGAAATGAGATTCGCTTTCGCCTTCGTAAATGTAATTGATATTTGCAACGTCTGTTAAAATTTTGCTGTCAAATGTGGCACGAGCGTTTTTGTATGTTTCATAGTCCACACGAACTTTGGATGAATAATGTTTAAGCACATTGTCAACTGTAACTCTTGCAGTGTTTGCATCTTGATGCAACGCCGTGTTATAAATAACGCTATACTTTTCTACAATGTAGTTGTTTCTTAAAATTTCGTAAACGCGGTTTGCTTCAAACAAAAGCCAATCTTTATCTGTTTTAAACTTTTTGTATGTGTAATTTTCTTTCACGGTTGAAATGTATTTGTTTAATGCACTTTTCCACGCTTTTGCTTCTTTGTCGGCACCTATTGTTAAATCTTTAATGCTGTTATATAAAAATTCTTTAGACGCATCTTTTTCAAAATTGAGTGCTTGACCATCGGCAAGCGTTCTAACTTTGTAAGTTGCACGCGTTGTGCTGGCTGTTTGATAGGTTTTTAAAACATATTTTCCATTTTCTTCAACCAAATAAACTTTCTTTTCGTAAGGTTTATACAAAGAGGCTTCGGCCGCTTCTTCTTCATCTTCTTGAGTGCTTTCTTTATTGCCAACAACTTCGTCATAATAATCTTTCAAGTTCTCATACAGTGCGGCATAGGTTCTGTCCCAAAGATATGTTGTTTCGTTATCATTAAACAGAACATCGTTCGCGTTTTTGTAATATTCTTCCACTGCCTTAACTGTTATGTGTTGGTCTACGATTGTATCCAAAGTGGAATCTATAGCCTGCTTGCGTTCCTGACCATAATTTTGTTCGTAATTATAGCCATAACTGTTATAGCCCATTAAAAGTTCGCGCTTTGTTATTTTGTCTTTCTGCCCATCCGTGAATGTGATTGTGCAAACCACCGCCTCGTAATAGCGCTCGTCATTTCGTGTAAATAAATTACATCCAGTTACAACGGATACACATAACATTAAACAGAGCAATAATGCCAAACATTTATTCTTCATGTTATTCTCCATAATATAATTTGCCAATTTATTTTATCATACACAAAGCCAAATTTCAAGCAAAACGCAGCATTTTCCTAAATTTTTTGCGTAAGAGCGCGTTCAAACATGCCTATAAGCCCTTCCAGTTTGCTTATAACTTTGCCCTTAAATTCCACCTTAAGGATTGGCACATCTTCAAATTTTAAACAAGTTTCGTAAAAATCGCCCATTTTCGACAGCCGTTCATCTATAATTGAAGACGATTTATAGAAAAACACCAAACACTCTGCCGAATTGATGCGAACTTTTTGAACATTAAAGTTCCTTGCCAAATTTTTAAGATAAGCAATCTTGCAAAGGTTTGTCACCTCTTGTGGAGGCTCTCCATACTGCTGTTGAAGGGAGTTATAAATGGCAGACAATTCTTCCTCTGAAGCAATTTTGCTGATGCGATTGTAAAAAACAATGCGTTCCTCTTGGGAAGATATATAATTTTCACTGATAAAGGCACTTAAATTAAGTTCCATTTTAATTTCTTTTTCTGGCATAAGTTTTTCGCCAGAAAGTTCCTTGGTGACCTCATCCAGAAGGCGCACATACATATCGTAGCCCACTTTCTGCATATGTCCGTGTGCCAAGTTCTCTAAACTCTTTTATAGCATCCAGACGCTTGTAAGCCTCCTCTGTTAAAACCTTTCCGCCGTCATAAGTAAGATAAGCATATGCAAGTTTGTCCGAGCGGCCTATGCGCCCCCTTATTTGATAAAGTTGCCCCAGCCCCAACATGTCACAGTCCACCACAAACAAAGTGTTCAATGTTGGCAAATCAATGCCATTTTCAATAAGCGTGGTGGATATAAGCAGGTTGATTTTGTCATTATATAGGTCGTCTATAACCTGTGCCAAATGTTTTTCTTCCATCTGCCCATGTGCAACAGCAATTTTTGCCTTTGGCAAAAGTTCAACAACATGGCTTTTAAAATCTTCAATCTCGGCAACACGATTGAACAAAATGAGTGCCTTCCCATTTCTGGCAAGTTCTCGCGATATAACATCCTGCAAAAGTTGGTCGCTGTAAGAAGAAACATATGTTTGTATTGGCAGCCTGTCACGCGGCGGAGTGGCTATCACGCTGATATCTCTTATGCCAGAAAGCGACATATGCAGCGTGCGCGGAATAGGCGTCGCCGAAAGCGTTAAAACGTCTATATCAGTTTTAAACTTCTTAATTTTTTCCTTGTCTTTAACCCCAAAACGTTGTTCCTCATCCAGCACCAGCAGGCCTAAGTCCTTAAATTTAACGCCCTCTCCCAAAATTTTGTGAGTGCCAATTAAAATGTCAATTTTGCCCTCGCTTAAACGCTGACAAATTTCTTTGGTCTCTTTTGCCGTTTTAAAGCGGTTTAAAACTTCAACACGCAGTCCAAATTTTTCCATTCGCTGAGTACAAGAGCGGAAATGTTGTTCAGAGAGTATTGTTGTTGGGCACAAAAACGCCACCTGTTTGCTGTTGTAAGTCGCCTTGAACATGGCACGAAAAGCCACTTCGGTTTTTCCAAAGCCCACATCTCCGCAAATGAGCCTTTCCATAATTTTGTCGCTTTCCATGTCCGCATCAACATCTGCCACCGCTTGCGCTTGGTCAGGTGTAAGTTCAAACGCAAACGCATCGGCAAACTGACGCTCAAGTTCCTCGTCTCGTTCAAACTTAAAACCTTTTTTCTTCTCTCTTTCTTTATAAATTTTGGCCAAACTTATGGCAATTTCTTTTAAGTCCTCTTTAACTTTTTGTGTGAGGCGTGTCCACTCATTTGAGCCAAGTGCATTAAGTTTTGGCTGCTCGCCGCCAATGTAGGCAGTCATTAAGTTTGCTTGCTCAGTTGGCAGATATAAAAGCGCCCCATTTTTGTATTCCAACACAAAATAATCTTTTTCAAACTGAGATAGTTTCAGCCTAACAATATCTTTGCATCTGCCTATGCCATAAAAGGAGTGCACAACAAAATCTCCAACCTTTGGCAAGCCTGTAAAATTTTGTTTGCCCAAGCGAAAATCGCTTCTTTGGTTTTTATAAATATCATCAGTGCCAATGCCAACAATCCCAAGCCCTAAAAAACTGAAAGATTGTGAAAAATACTCATGGCAAACATACACCTTAACGCCCTTTTCTGCCGTGCCTTCAAAAACTTTATAAGGAATATTGTTGGTCATTAAAAATTCGGTTAATAACGGAAAAAACTGCCCAGCAAAAAGAAAGATTGTGTTTCCGCCACGCGTAAGCATTTGAATATCTTTTTTTAAAGACAAAAAATCTGTTATATAACTTTTTTGCCCAATAGTTTCATTTTCAAAGTCCGCAGCACTTGTGTTGGTTAGCACAATGCACTTTGCAAGTGGAATATCTTCAAAACTTAAAAACTTAACATCTTGAAGTTCCATCTCCTGCCTTGCCGTTGCCAAAATTTTGCACTCGTTTTCAATTTTTGCAGGTTCATCTACAAAGATATTTTCACACAAATCCAGAATTGTATCGTTCCCAAATTTCAAAAAAATAGGAAAAATTTCAATTTTTTGCTCATTTTTTAACGTTTTCATGTCAGAAAAGTCAAAATCTATAATTTTTTCAATTTCTTCATCAAAAAATTCTATGCGCGTTGGATGCTCTCCATAAAAAATATCAACCACATCTCCGCGCTGAGCAAATTGCCCAAACGAATTAACATAGTCCACGCGTTCAAAGCCAAAATTTACAAGGTTTTTACACAAAGTTTCAATTTCAATCTCTTGCCCAACCGAAATGGAAAAACTTTCCTTTAAAAAGTTTAAGCAAAATTTACTTGAAAGCGAAGATGGCAAAAAGATAAGCCCCTGCAATTTGTCACATAAAAAATTGGAAACATTTTGTGCAAAAGGAAGCAAATTGCGGTCTTTTTCATCCTCGTTTTCACGCCCACAAGAGATTATTTCAACTTTTTTGCCACACTCTGCCAGCCCCTTTTTAAGTTTGCTGGCGGTTACAAAATCTGCACACAAATACACAAATTTTTCTTGCATGGCGGCAAGCAGAATTTTCTCTCCAACAAAAAAGCCACCCAAAGTTCCCTTTACAGGCAAGTTTTGCGTTTTAAGATAATTTATAAAGTTTTGCATTAAATAACACTCTCCAATTTTTGAACGGCTTTGTCTATGTTAGGCTGAAATGTGTCCCTGTCAAAATGAGATAGCACATAATCTGTTAAATCAACAGAGATGTCTCTGCCAATGCCAACTTTAATTCTTTCAAATTCTTGCCCAATAAAAGATACAATACTCCTAAGCCCATTGTGTGTTCCTGCCGAGCCGCGTTCACGATAGCGCACCTCGCCTTTTGGCAAGTCGATGTCATCAACCACAACCAAAATGCGAGCGCTTTTAAATTTTTCGCGCAGCATAACAACGCTCTCTCCGCTTAAATTCATGTAAGTGAGCGGTTTTACAAGCAAAACTTTTTCACCATTAAATGTGCCCTCGCCTGTAAGCGCTTTAAACTTTTTTTTGCTTATTTCAATTCCATTTTGTTTGGCAAAAGCATCCACAACCTCAAAGCCGATATTGTGATAAGTGCCCTCGTATTTCTTTTCAGGGTTGCCCAGCCCAACAATTATAACCATAATTTCCTCAAATTTTTTCGTTGATTAATTTTTTAAACGGCCCCACAGTTTTGCCAACCTCTACCTTGCTGTTTTCCAAATAACTTTGGCAGATAAAAGCTTCATCGCAAACAATGGTGTCAATTATATAGTTGCCGCTTTCCAAAATTACGCATTTGCCAATAAAACTTTCGCCCTTAATAACGTTGTTCGGATATATAACCGTGCCTTCTTCAATTTCCACATCCGCATCCACAAAAATGGTGTCTTCGCCAAACAGTGTAACGCCCTGCTCTTTGTGATACTCCAATATTCGCTTATTTAACACTTTAAAGGCCATGGAAGCAGCCGCAGGAGTGTTTATCAAAGTGAAATCTTCTTCGCCAAAAACCTCCACGGCGGAAGAAAGCAGCATTTTTGCGCTTTGCAAAAATTCACTTTTGAAAACATAACCCCTTTTCAGACGCAAAACGTTCATGCCGCGTTTGGAAAAGAAATCCATAATCTCCAAAAATGTGCAATGCTTAAGCAGCGGAGTGTCTGAATAAAACACCGCCACAAATTTAAAGCCTTCGGCTGCACTGCCTATTGTTTGCAACAGATTTTCTTCATCAGGCTCGTCCAGCACCTTTTGCTTGCAGCCTGCCGTGGCAAGTTTCACCCAATCCAGCATACTTTTGCCAGAAATGGAGAAATCTGGCGAAAGCCCACCTTTTGCACGTAACAAAACCACCAAAGTTTCGTCTGCAACCCAATCGTGATTTTCTGCCTTTTCAATTGTGGCAGGTGTTGACAAAAAATCAAAACTTATCTGATTTTCAGCCACGGATGGCTTTTCTTCGTCAACTTTTAATGTAACTTCTTCTAAAATTTCCATGATTACATTATATATTTAAAGATTTTTTTTGTCAAGAAACAAACATTTTATGCAAAATATTTTTAATTTTCTTGTCTTTGTGTTAAAATAAAAACGAAATGAGGGCATTTTTTAAACAAAATTTAAAGAAGATATGTTCATGTTTTGCGCTTGTGCTTGTTTTGGCGCTGCCGTTTTTCACGAGGGCAGAAAATGCTTTTGCAGATGAAGCGGTTGCCTCTCCGTTCACAGACGAGGTTCGCTCGGATGAGTTTTTTACAATGAAGATGACAGCCACAAGCCGCACCAACAGCAGTATGCAGCGCGTGGAAGAAAAAATTTTACATGAAGTGGCAGAAGGCGAAGAAAAAGAAATTACATATCTTTGCTTTCAGTGGCGAGAACTGTCAAGGCTAAATTTTCAGTTTACTTTCAGAAAAACTGAAGGGATTACCTTTGGCAGATACAATTTTCAAGTAACGCATATGGGCTCGGAAGATTTAAACACCCCTTTTGGAACAAACGACCCAGAAGTTTTAAACAGTGGCGATATTGCCGAACTTGCCAAAAACGTTTCAAGTTCTAAATTTGATTTTTATTATTACATAGATAGCACCGCACAAATTTCCACTAACACAGTGGCAAATGGTTATGGTTTTGGGCTGTATAAGTTCGATTTTCAGTATCAACGCTTTGTTGGCACAGAAGAAGTTGAAACAACGTTCAATTTGGGCGAGATTTATGTTGCAGTTATCCCAGATGACATTGACCAAATTTCTCCAAACACGCCTGTTGAAATAACCCAAACCAGAACCACCGGCAATGGGCTTATAACGGTTTATGAGCTTCGCCTTTCAGGTGATGCATTTACATATGTTAACCCTGCGCGCATAACATGGCTGGTTTACGGCGCTGATACGGCGAACAGAAAATATGTTTTAACCAAAGATATGCTTGATGCAGATGTTGAATACGCAAATTATTATGTGCTTTGGGATACGCCATGCGAAGATAACGGTGCAGACTTTCTTCTGGATACCAACAAAGTGGAAGGGGTTTGGAATGTTGAATGCACCATAAAAAACTCTGACGGAACTGTAAAAATCACCCGAATTTTAGAAGGCCTTTCCACCATCAAGGTAGAGCCAAAATCTTATTTGTGGCTAATACTGCTCATTGTTGGGCTTTTCATTCTCCTTTTAATTATAATTGCATTTATCATTTCGTGGAGGATGAAGAAAAGCGAAAAAGTTTGGTAAATTAACAAATAAAAAAACAGCCTTATAAAAAGCGGTTGTTTTTTTTATTTTTGCACCAGCAAAATTACAAAATATTGTCCACTCCTGCACCCATAAAGTGTTGGAAGGTTTCAACATAGTTTTTTATTATGTTAAGCGATACATAAAATTCAATTTCTTCTTCCTCATCTATATAGGTTTTTAAGCGCACAATTTCCACGCCAAGTTGTTCTGTGGATTTGTGATTGACAACAAAACATAACGCCGCCTCGTTTTTAAACCAATCATATTCCAAATTGTCCACCAAACTTGCCACCTGCCCATTCACAATGCCACCATTTTGGTCAATGGCAAGTTCAATTTGATAGCAAGTGTCATTAACGGCATTTAACGCTTTCATAACCAGCCTGTCTTCAAGCACGCAAATGCCAATAATAACCCCCACAAGAAAAAGCACCGAAACCGCTTTGAACCACATCCATTTTGTCATTCTTCCACCTGCCCCAATGGTTCAATGTTAAAAGTTTGATACTTTTCATGATATTTCTGCAAATACACACTGCCTGCCTTGTCAACCGTCATAAGAAGAACATCTTTTACCCTTTTCACATTGGCTTTTTTCAAAATTTCCATAATCTTCTGCTCGTCAATTGTGGCAACACCCAAATTATCTTTAACAATTTTTCCCTCGTTGATTATGTTAATTGGAATTGTGCTTTTTTCAACATTAAGTTTCATGTCTTGCACGGTCAGCGGCGCATATTCGCTTTTTGGAAGGATGCTCATTTTGCCATTTGTTTCCATAATGGCATACTGCACCTGCTCAATTTTAAAATATCCGCATCCGCGAATGGCCTCAAACACGTCATCAACCGAAATATCCAAATCTTTTAACGCCTTGTAGTCTATCCCTTTAGGATTGATTACAATCACCGGCTTTCCGCTGACGAATTGCGAAAACTTTTCGCTCACCTTGCACAAAACTGCCAAAATAAAATGCAGCACCACCAGCGTGAGCAGCGGCACAATGCCATGTAGCACCGGCACCGAAACTTCCGCCATAGGAATGGTGGCAAGGTCGGCAATGATAAGGGTAAGCACAAGTTCAAAGGGCTGCATTTCGCCCAACTGCCTTTTGCCCATAAGCCGATACAAAAACAGCACCACAAGATAAATGATAATTGCTCTAAAAACAATGGTCAACATACGCCTATTATAAGTAAAAAAGCAAAAAATACGCTAATTGCAGCGCATTTTTTTGTTTTTTTGACCATTTTTAAAATTACATCGCATAGTCCGTGTTAAAATTGTTGAACACTGAAACAAATTTTTCATTTGCACTCAATGGAAACATTTGCAAAATCATTTGCTGCACATCACCGCCGCCAGCGTTGATTATGTAAATCGGCTTGTCTGACAGAACATAAACACCTGAATAAATTGTATGTTCTGGATTGCTATCATTCCCAAGGCTTGCAAAAAGTTTTATTTTGTTTTTTTCTGGAAACAACCCTGCAATATTCACCACAGCCGTCATATCAACAACTGCACTCATCGGTTCAACAGGAGTATAGTTTGTCACAATCAAATCGCCATTTGCATCCGTATATTCGCCCGGTGCCGTATAATTGTCAAACACTACGCTTAAAAAATCAGGAAGACCAATCATTCTCATCTCAGACAAACAACTTGTAAAAAGCTGAAAATCTAGTGCTGGCAAAAGGAATTGGCTGGCTGTGCTGGTGTCAATTTGCATATTGTTTGCATCCCATGTTCCAGCGGTCATATGGATATTTCCATTTTCATCATGTGTGCTGTTGTAAAGTTCCGGATTTGCATAAGGATTGTTGATATTCTCATTTGTTAAAAGACTTTCACTTATGTAAACATTCTTCGTGCAGCCATCAAACATCTCGCTTGCGTATTCAACATTTGAAAAATCCATATCACTTAAATTTAAAACTGAGTCGCAATTTGCAAACATTTCATTTGCAATTATCACTTCGTCCGTATGAAAATTGTTTAAATATAACTGCGAATCATGAAATGCTGAAAATAAAGGCTGAAAATAATTTGTGGCATCGCCTGGCGCGAAGATGTTGTATTCAGAAATAAAACAAACCAAGTTTAAATTAGGCTCATAAGCCAAGAACATCCCTTCATCACTATCAAATGTGTAGGCGCCCCTAAGCGTCTCCTCCCAAGTGCTACCACCACCCAACTGTTCCAAAAGTTCAGTGTTGTCGTAATAGTCAAAAATTATCGCTGCACCATAGCCATAACCCATACCAAAAGCAACATTAATTAAGTCAGAAACGCCACCTTCCGACAAACTTTCCAAAATAATAGAAGGCCTTTGCGGCTCTTGTGGCTCTGGCTCATAAAAAATAGAAAAACTGCTACC
>CANQCE010000004.1 GCA_947589655.1 uncultured Clostridia bacterium
AAGTTGTGGAGAGCGCCCCACTGCACAAACTGCCGTGCAAAGTGCCTGCGGCGCCGCCTTCGGACTGCATTTCCACCAAAGTTGGAATTTCCCCGAAAATGTTTTTTACATTTTTGCTCACTTGCCCATCGCAATATTCCGCCATTGGCGAGGACGGCGTGATTGGATAAATTGGTATAATTTCGGAAAGTTTATATGCCACCATGGCAGCGGCGGTGTTTCCGTCAACAACTTGCTTCATTTTTCCTCCTAGATATTAATATATAATATATCTTGTATATAAAGTTTAACCTTTTAAATGGGGACAAGTCAAATTTTATTTGATTTTTCCAAATTTTTCTTGTAGAATATTTTTATATTTTTGGAGAAAGTATGGAAAATTACAAAATAACAATTGAATATAACGGCACAAATTTCTTTGGCTGGCAAAAGCAAGAGGGGCTTCGCACGGTTCAAGGCGAATTGGAACGAGCCATAAAAACGCTATCAGGGCAGGATGTGACCGTGGAGGGCTGTGGCAGAACAGACAAGGGCGTTCACGCTCTGGGGCAGGTGGCATCTTTTGAAATGGACAGCAAAATTCCACTTAAAAACTTAAAAACCGCACTCAATGATTTGTTACCAGCGGACATTCGCATAAAAAAGGTGGAAACGGCGGCGCCAGATTTTCACGCACGCTTTTCGGCAAAAAGAAAAACATATAGATATGTTGTGCAGGTTGGTGGGCAGCGCTCAGCGATAAAATATGGCACTTGTGCTTTTTATCCGTATTTGGTCAACCTTTCTGCAATGCAAAGCGCCAGCAAACTGCTGCTTGGCAAGCATAACTTTAAGGGTTTTTGCAGCACAAACACAAATGTTACAAATTTTGAACGAGAAATATACAATATTTCAATTTCAAAGCGTGGGAGTGTTTATACATTTGAAGTGACTGGGAACGGCTTTTTATATAACATGATTCGCATAATTGTGGGCACGCTTTTGGATGTTGGCAGGGGGCATCTGCCAGAGGAAAACATTGCCAAAGCTCTGAAAAGCGGAGAGCGTAAATACGCAGGTGTAACCATGGAACCAAACGGACTGTTCTTAAAAAATGTGCAATATATTTAACAATTCTTAAAAATTCAAGAAAATACGAAAATTATCTTTTAAAAACTTTCAATTTCCAAGTTTTTCAAGCACAAATTTACGCTTTTGCGCATTTTCGACACCTTTTACAAATAGGCGACAAATTCGCCTATTTTTCTTTTTTTGATAATCGAGAATTTGTGATAATCTTTTCTTGTTTTGCAAAGCAAATAAAAAGGAGTAAGAAAAAATGGAAAAAACAAAAATTTACATTGCAGATGCAACAGAAGAAAACAACATATTGGAATATTTTAAAAGCAGTGAGCAGTTCAATTTGGTAGGGTCAAGTTTTGACGGACAAAAAGTGGTGGAAGAAGTTTTGCAGTTAAAGCCAGATGTTTTGGTGATGGAGGTTATGCTTGCCAGCCTTGACGGATTTGCGGTTTTAGACAAAATTAAAGAACTTGGCGCCGAGATGCCAAAAGTGTTTTTTGTTTCAAACCTATCTCATAGTGGGTTTGTTACCAAAGCCATGCAATCAGGGGCAAGTTATTTTATGGTAAAGCCTGTTTCGCCGCAGAACCTTGAAAGCAGAATTTTGGAGGTGCTTTCCAGTGGGCATGGGCAAAGCGAGAACCGCCAACTTGACGAAAAAATTTCCAACATTTTTATTAGCATTGGAATTCCTGCACACATAAAGGGCTATCAGTTTCTGCGAGAGGCGGTTAAACTTGCCGTGGAAGAACCAGAGATTATCAGCTCAATCACAAAAAAGCTTTATCCAACCATTGCCGAACGCTTTGAAACCAGTTCCAGCAAGGTGGAAAGGGGTATGCGTCATGCCATTGAAGTGGCTTGGAACAGAGGGAAGATTGAAAATATTAACAATATTTTTGGTTTGAAGATATATAATAGAAATGAGAAACCCACAAATGGCGAGTTGATTGCTCTTATTGCAGACAAGATGTTGATGGATGTTTAAAAAACATCCCAAATTTTGCAAGTTTTTTGTAAAAAACGTCAAAAATAAAGCATTTTTTCAAAAAAAATGGCAAAAAAATTAAAAAATTTTCAATTTAGGTCTTGAAATGGGAAAATTGATGTGCTATAATAGGGTCATCTTTAGGAGGTTGTTTATGTCAAGAACATTTTCAAAAATCTTGGTAATATGCGCCATGGTGGCAATCATCCCACTTATGATTGTTGGCACCGCTTTTGCCGCTTATTACTCAATTGATAGTGTCATTGTTATAGAAGCACTTGTTGACCAGGCATGCTCAGTTGATGGCACATACGCTAAAGTGGAATATAACGGAAAACAGGAGGCAAAACACACAATCACTTCTGGCCACACAACCGAAGTGGATGTAAGGGCAGTTTACAGCCCAGAGGCCTACAATTTTATTGGCTGGTTTAAAGGCGATAAGGCTGATTACGATTTCGCCAAAGGCAAAAACGATGTTAAAATTTTTGCCACAACTCCAAGCATCACAATTGATATGGAGGAAGAAACAGGATATATCGCACTTTTTGAAATTGTGAAATATAATGTTTCTGGCTGGAACTATAAAACAAATCCAGAAGTTGAAACAACCACAGACACTGCCCCAGAAGGCAAAACATCTTTTGTTTATGGTGAGGTTCTTCCAACACCATCCAATTATGAAGAAACCGGCGTTGAATATGGCTACGAAGGCTGGCAGATTGCTGGAGACCCATCTAATTCAAGATATAAAGTTGCAATCTTTGACGGCAAATACTCCACAGTTGGAACAGAAACTTTGGCACTTACAAATCCATGGCTTGCAAAAGATAGAGTTGTTGTTACTTTCCACAATGGTAATGACGTAAGAAATGAAGAAGTTCTTAAAAGCCAACCAATGTCTCAGGAACTTTTCAATGTTGCAAATCAAGAGAAAGGGTATGAATATCATTGGGAAGATGCAGAAGGCAACACTGTAAGTTCACTTTCACCAGAAGCCAACACAGACCTTTATCTTAAGAAAACCGCCGTTGAATACACCGTTAAAGTTGCAGGTGTTGAAGGCGAAGGCTCATACTCAGCAGAAAATGTTGCATTCACTGTTGAAAACAAAGCAGCACTTGAAGCAGCGTTCAATGCAGAGAACTGGACAATGAAATATGTATTCTGGAAAATGGAAGGTCTTTCATTTAACAACAACACATATAAAACTGCAGATGAATTTGCTACAGCATTCCTTGCCGCAGATATGCCAGAGGATGCCACATTAACTCTTGTTACTCACAAATACTTTACAACATTCAATATAACAGCCCTTGAATACAAGGCAGGCAATAGCGGAGATAGTGCTTTTGGTTATAAGGTTTATAAGCCAGACCTAAGCGCAGACGATTATGAAGAAATTAAATTTGATTCTCCAGCAATGGAAGAACAAACTTCCGCAAATTCTTTGAATTCCACAATCTTCATGGGTTATACTGTTAATGAATTAAAAACTAAGATTGCAGGCACCGTAAAGAACATTGGCTTAAAAGGCTTTGCTCTTAAGTTTAACGGTGGGTTCTCTGACACAATTGAAATTACAGAATTGGAACTTGACACACTGACATTTAACGATTTGCTTAACAAATATTTTGAAAACAACGATCTTGTTGAACTTACAGAAACAATTACAGTTGCAGCAGTAGAAGCACAATTTGTAATTTCTGAATAAAAAAAATAAAAATTTTATAAAAATTGTTTGACAAATGCTCTCTAGGTATGGTATGCTTAGAGAGCATTTGGGAGTTTAGCTCAGTTGGTAGAGTACCTGCCTTACAAGCAGAGGGTCATAGGTTCGAGCCCTATAACTCCCACCAATAGCGTTTTAAGAACACAGCATACACAATATGTTGTGTTCTTTTTTATTGCAAATTTTGTTTGTGTTTTATTTTGTGTTAAAATTATCGTCAAAATTATCGTCAAAGTTAGGATATAAATCTTCGTAAAGTTCACGCAAAGCGGCCTTTGGGATGTTTTCCTTTATGTTTGTGTAGATATCGTTGGTTATAACAATTGATGCATGGCCGAGTTGTAATTGTCGATATTTATCTGTTGCACCCAGGAAATATAGGTTGGCTGAGCAGGTGTGTCTAAGTTCATGTAGTGTCTTGTCCGCATTTATGGCCGTAAAGATTTTTTTTGTGTTCTTTGTAGCGGTTGTTTCGTTCATTTTGAAAGTGTCCTCAGCCATATTTGCTTTTAAAAACTCTATAAATGCTTTTGTTACTTTTACATATCTATCTGCGTTTTGCGTTTTTGTTCCCTTGATATGTATTCTTTGTTTGATTTCATCTAAATCTTTTGACAGTGAAAATTTTAATGTTTCTTCCCTTCGGCTGCCAACAATCAATGAAAACATACAAAAAGCGTACATTTTTGATTTTTTCGCTGCTGCTAGGAAAAGTTTTTGTTCTTCGAGTGTCATAGGCGAGCGCACTTGTTTATGCTTTTGTTTTGGCTTTTCAAATCCAGCAGTTATATCTCTCTTGATTTTTCCTGTTACAAATGCTTTTAAAAATACTCTTTTAACTTTTTGATATATTTTACCTCGTGTGGTTTCTTTCTTGATGTTGTTTATGAATTTTTGCAGCATCTCTGTTGTGCATTTTTCCAATTCAACTCGAAAAAAGTTAGGTTTAATATATCTTTCAATCATGGTGCGCCATTCTGCTTTTGTGCTTTTGGTTATATCCTTGTTTTGAACATAACTGTCAAAATAATATTCAAAGTAAGCAATGACAGTTAATTTTCCAGTTGTTTTTAGTTTTTTTATTTCATTTTTCTTTCTAGGAACGATTGTTGGTATTTTTTCCATAAGTTGTCGATAGGTTGTTGCTATTGCATAATATAGCAGCCCATTTTGCAATCTGGAATATTCCCAGCGTTCGTCCGTTCTTTTATAACAATATTTTCTCAATGTTTCCACTCCTTCATTTTTGTTTTTCGGAGTAGAATTTTTTAACTCTAATTTTGTGTTATCTATCAATAAAAATGGTTTGTGATTGGCTTCATATCCTGCAATAAGGTCGTCATTGCTTTGGATGATGTCTTTTAGAAGCTTAAAAACCTCTTTAAGCCCATTGTTTGTTTTTTATATGTTCAATTGCTATGTTCATCATTTTTCTCCTTTTTTTTCTCTTGTTAATAGGCAAATTAGTATAATTAGTGCAATTCCAATTGCTGCACAAATCAAAATTCTTTCAAATGCCCAACTATGTAAATTTTTGTCTAAAACTCCTAGACCTTGCAAAATTTTTGTTAAAGTGTTTGATATTTGTATTTCTTTGGAACTATTGAATACTATGTGAAAAAGGTCTATCCAGCCAATTTCCCACCATAAATATGGCAAGAAATACACGAAAACCAAGATTGCGACAATTCCAATTATCCTTATTTTTGTCCTTATTCCTAAATGTTTTCCTGTTATTTTCATGTTATTCGTTCCTCTTAAATTTTTGAATTATTTGGTCTTTTTCATCTTCTGCAACCAAAATTCCGTCTATAAAATCACTTGCTCGCTTGCAGTTTGTATCAGACAAATTTTTGATTTTTTCAAAAAGGTTTTGCTGCGCTTGTGTTAATGTGCTTTTGTCAATAAGATATGGCACATTAAAATCAACTAAATTGTCTATTGTTGTGTGGTAATAATTTGCAAGCGTTTTTAAAGATGTTAAATCTGGCTCGTTCCTGCCGCTTTCGTAGTAACTATAGGCAACTGCTGTTTTGTTGATTATGCTTGCTACTTCTTGTTGCGTGAGACTGTTTTTAACCCTAAATTCTTTTAATTTCATATTTACCTCCTACCTTTTTATAACATTTTGGTATTTTTTTTTCAATATCTTTAAAAAAAATTTAAAAATTTTAAGAAAATGTTAAAAATCGTTTGGAGAATTTAACAAAATGTTATATAATAGATGTGTAACTTAATTAAAAGTTAACTAAAAGGAGTGTAAAAATGAAAAAAGTTGAAAGAGCATTGACATTTAAAGATGTTTCAACAATGTTTAATTTGTTGTTGGAACAAGGAGTGTCAGTTGAGCAAATTATGGGCATGGAAATCGATACAACTGTGAGCGATTTCGTGAGAGGTGGCAAATGAGGATGTTTAACTCTGTAAAAGAAGAATATGTTGCGTTCTATAAATTTTGTTCTGAATGTTCTTTAAATCCAAATCGTGTTGAAAGCACAAATAAATTTTTAAAATTCTGCATGCTGCAGGGCATTAAATTGAGGTGAGAAAAATGAAAGAAAGTAAAATTGTTGAATTTCTAGAAAATAAAGTAAACGAAATTACTGCTGAACTGCGATGTTACGATACTGGTAAGTATTCATATAATATTGACCAAATTAGATATTTTCAGATAAAACGGTCAGTTATAGAGGACCTTATATGTGAAATTAACACGCTGTTGAGGTGAGAAAATGAGAGAAGAAATTCCTTATTCGGTTTTAAAAAGGCGTGTGGTATGTGATGCCATAAAAAAGGTTGCACCGAAATGTAAGGGCAATTTTGAAATCCCTATGACTGCGATTTCTGTTATTGAGGCTGATAATCGCTTAAGAAAAAAGCCTATTCGTGTTTCTTATGCTTATGTTCAGAATTTGGCTTATGAAATGTTTAAGATGGGGCTTATTTGAGGTGTGATAAATGGGCAAGTATAAGGTTGAAAAGTATAATAAGCGGACAAAGTTTTACAAAGAAGAAATTGTTAATTTATCTACATCGTTATTGTTTTGGATAAATTGTCAAATGCAAAGTGCAAAAGACAATATTAAAGTGAAATATATATCCAAGCCAACTCGTAATGACTTGAACAGAAAAGTGGTATTTGCTTCTGTTGAATTTCCTGATGGTGAATGTTGGGTGTATACCTTAATTAAAAAGTAAAACCAATAGGGACTAATTAAAGTGTTTGTCTATAGATTTCATTTCTTTGATAAACATTTTGTATAGATTTTTGGACTTTTGGGACGTTTCCTTTTTTGTAAGGTTGTGGTTTTGTGAAAGTTCTTCAAATTTTTTAGAAAATTCAAATATGATATTTTTCTTCTTTTCGATTTTTATAAAAATTTTGTCAAGTTCTTCCATGAAAATTACACTCCTTTTGCTTGTTGTTCAATTTCATTATATCAGTAAAAATTAAAAAATCAAAATAAAAGAGGTGAAAAATGGGTAACGAATTTGTTGTTTTAACTGCTCAGGACAGTTTTGGTGTTGTTTATAAAGTTTACAGTTCTGATTTAAAAAATTTTTTTGGTGATTATTACAGCGAGCGTGATGTTTATAACAAACTTTCTGCTTTGTATAAAATTTTAAGCACAAGGAAGGTGGCGTGATGTTTTTCGAGCCTAAACATAAAAGATTGGCGCTTTCTAGTTCGCCAGGACAGTTAAATAAAGCGTATAAAAAGTCGGAACGAGTTTTGAAAAAAGTTGCGCGTTGTGGTGATGAACAAGAACTCGCTGCGGTGATGGAACGACATAGGGATATTGAATATGCTTTGTTGTTCCAAAAAACACCAAATTTTAACAAAAGGAAGAAAAAGTATGACAAGGAAACAAATTAGTTGGGTTATTGCTTTGTTGGCCTTTGTATTGGCTGTTGCTGTGTTCTTTATTGTCTCTGTTTGCTTGGCTCAGCAGCACGGAGTGCAGTTGATACAAGAGTGGAAAAACTGGTTTGGCATTAACGAAAATGTTAAACAAGTTGCTGAAACAACTGTGAACATTGTCAAATCTTTGAAAGTATAGTTAGGGGGCAAAAATGGAAAAAGGCAAAAGAAAATATGGTTATTCAATAAAAATGATTTTGTTGTTAGGCTTAGTGTTTCTTTGCCTTTTTTCTTTTGCCTTTAGTTTTGCAACTGGGAAGGTGGCAAGAGCCGAGGACATTGTTTATACGGATGCTCTCTCTGATTTACAAAAAGATGAGAAATTTAAAGAAGAAGATTATCCTGTTAAAGATAGCGATTATTCTTTAAAAGTCATTCAGATTGCCGAAAGCGTAAATAACGAATTGTTTGTTTATGTTTATCAGCCTTGTTCGCCCAATGAAGATTTAACAGCCACCTCGGTAAGCCTTTCAATAGGAATTGATGAAGATTACAAGCCTATTCTTTACAAATTAGAATTGTTGAACGCTTTTAGCGTTTTTGGGAAATATAAAGTAAAAAATTTTTATATTCCTACTACCGAAACTCGTCATTACGAAATTGTTTCAATTTTTAGAAATTGGAATAAAAAATACGATGGTAGTTCTGGCACAAACAATACTATTAGCGAGGTTTCGTTTGAGGTTGGCAAACAATATACGATTTCTGGTTTTGGAGACGACATCTCGTATTCAGTTTCTGATGTAGAAATAGTTAGAGTAACTGACAAATATGTTGGTTTCGTGAGGTATAATGGCGGCTATAAATGGGATGGTTTTACATATGCTTCTGCTGATAATCATTTTGTCGCTTTTTCTACCGACCATGATATTGATGTATTGTTGGAGGCTGATGTTTATTATACTGATAGGACATATCATTATAACAAAAATGGTGGGCCAACACTGGTTGGCGGAAGTAGTTCTACAGAATATGGCGATTTAATTGAACATCAAGTTTCTTTGAAATATGATGATGTTGAAGATTACAAGGGCAATATTTTTCATAAAAAATATACCTGGAATAAAATATCGACTGTTGAAGATTTTATTGAAAACGAAAATACCACTTTTGTATATCATGTAAAATTGATAGGCTCTGTAAGGACAGAAACTCGTCTTTCTGTAGAAGGCACCACGAATATCCTTGAAAAGCAATGGGTATTAAGGTTTGCAACTACAAAGTATGACCGCCAATATAACGATGGAAAAGCACCTTCTGGTGAGCAACTTTATGGCGAGTATGAAGATATAAAAAGTAGCCAGGTTATGGATGTTTCAATTTTGCGCCTTAAATTTGAGAGTGAGGGAAAGGTCTTTAATTTGGGCGTAGTGGACAACAAACAGTCAGGTGATTTGGAACCTGATAATGAAACAAATGTAGAGTTCAAGCCTGATAAATGGCTGCAAGCCATAATTGATTTCTTTAAAAACTTGTTTTCTTCCTGGTGGAAGATTTTGGTCTTTATAGTTGTTATAATTGCTTTAATTGCCCTTTTGCCTGTCATTTTTCCATTTTTGTTATGGCTGTTTAAAGCACTTATAATGATTGTTTGGTATGTTCTAAAAGGTGTTTGGTGGCTTATCACCTTACCTTTCAAAATATTTAAAAAAGATAATTAAAAGGGAGTAAATATGGACGATAAAACAAAGAAAATTTTAATTGGCATTGTTTGTAGTTTGGCTGCCCTGGTCTTAGCCTTTGTAATTTGGGTTATGGTTGTAGGTTTTCCTTTCTTTATTGGCAAAATAAAGGGCGAAAAATACTATACCCAAGAAGAATATTCCCAGTATGCTGCCGAACAAAATGATAGCCTTCAAAAAGAAAGAAATGAGTATGAAAAACTCTACAAAGAGGCTCTAGAGCGAGTATCTGAGCAAAATTCAGAAATTTTTGATTTGCAAAAGCAAGTAACCGATTTAACGAAAGAAAACAACAATTTAAAAAATCAAGTTCTTGTTTTGCAAAATGACAAAGACAATTTGTCGGCGCGTGTTGAACAACTTCAAGCAGAGGTTGAAGAAAACAACGCGACTATAAAAGCAAATGAAACCGAGATTGCAGAAAAGCAAGCACAAATTGTTGAATTGCAATCTCAAGCAACTATTGACCAAGCGACAATTTCTTCTTTGCAAAGCAGAATTGAACAGTTGCAGACCATAAATTCTCAATTAAATGATACAAATGTTGCAAATGTTGAAACGATTGTTCAACTTAATCAAAGTATAAAAACCTTAACATCTCAAATTTTGGAATTAAACGGACAAATATCCACCAATAACGATACTTTAAATGGTTTAAATTCCAGAATTTTGCAACTTGAAAAATCTATTCAAGCATATGAAACATTCATTTCTCAATTTGAACAAGAAGATAAAGTTGTGGCAACTTTTGAATTTGATGGTGGAGTTTACAATATTCAACTTGTAAATAAAGGCTCTGCTGCAGTTGTTGGCAACCCACAATCTACCGAATTTGTTATTTTTAATTACTGGGAAGTTGACGGACAAAAGGTAGATGATTTGTCAACATATTACTTGCAGAAAAGCACAAAGTTTGTGGCAAATGTAACTTACAAATATTCTGTTAAGTTCATGAATGGCGACCAGCAAATTGAAGAACAAATTGTGGAAAAGAATGGTTATGCTACCGCACCTAGTCAACAACCTGCAAAAGATGATTTTATTTTTGAAGGTTGGACAATAAATGGCTCTGATATTGTGGATGTTTCCTCTTATTCAATTACAAAGGATACTGTGTTTATTGCCAAGTTCTCTAAACTTGCAACAGTTACTTTCATGTATGAGCAGGATACAAAATCTACCCAACAAGTTAAGGTTGGTGAGCACCCTCAAAATGTTGAAGTTGAAAGCACTACCTACAAAAAATTCAACGGTTGGAAAGTTAACGGTGTTCTTGTAGAAAATGTAGAAGAATATGTGGTTAATGGTGATACAGTTTTCGTGGCTGATATAACCTATTACTTTGATGTTAAGTTCAAGGTAGATGAGAGCGATTACAACTCGCAAGTTATTGTAGAAAATGGCTTTGCAGTTAAACCTGCAGACCCAACAAAGCAAGGTTATGTTTTTGATTATTGGACTGTTGATGGCTCTAACCAAGTTGACCCAACAACATACAAAATCACCCAAACAACAAATTTTATCGCTAAGTTTACAAAAACTTATGAGGTAACTTTTGATATTCAAGGTCAGCAGCAGAAAAAGACCGTAAGAATTGACGAAGAATTAACTGCGCCAGAATTGCACATTGACGGACAATTCATTGGCTGGACGACTGATAATGGCTTATCTTTGACCGAATTATCAGAGTATGAATTGAATGGCGATGTAACATTTAAAGCAGTAATTTATGACAAAATTGTTGGTGCTTATACTATTGAAGGGGGTAAAGATGTTTATGAGCAACTTACAAGCTCAAGTGACCCAGTTTTAGTTGCACGTAAGGACCTTTATTTTGGTGTTGAATATATTCTTCATATTCCTTATAGTGGTTTACTTGTTTCCAATAGCGGTGCATTTATGGATAACCCAGTTAAATATACTTTCAATTCTAATTTAAATCGTTATGAAGTCGGTCAAAGTTATTATGTTTTGCAAGATAATGGTGATTTGGTTTATCATTATCAAGTTTCGTATAATTATGGGCAAGATTTTGTAGAAAAAACAGTTGTCTATAAAAGAGACAATTCACATTCTCCTATTTTTGAAAAGAAGATTGATAAAACTTTCAGGCCAGACGATAAGGTCGTTTCGCAAGGGGCTTTAGATGAAAGTTCTCGAATTATATTCTCAGTAGATGGGACTGTTCAGTTCAATCTAACTGGAACTTTTGCGAGTGCACTTGGTTTCAGTGGTAATGGAACATATTCTTGTATTGGTTCTTATGTTGTTGTCACATTTGAAACTGGTTCAACTAAAATGTTCATTTATGATGGTGGAAATACATTTTCTTCATCACCTTTCGATTTTGTTTTAGTTTAAAAACTCTTTGGTGGGTGTGAGTTCAAAACAAACCCACCACCAAACACAAGGTTTTTGCTGTGGCCTTGTGTTCCTCCTTTGTGCCAGGGTATTTCCTCCTTTAACCTGGTGCGATGTGTTCTGGTGGGAAAGCACATAAAACAAACCCACCGCCAAACTGAAATTTGATAGTCGCGAATATCAAAAAGTAGGTTAAATTTAAAAATTTTAAAAGGAAAAATGATATGGAAGAAAATGTTAATGTTAGAAAAGATTTAAATGAAATTGTAACTGTGATAGGGATGAAATCCCCCGAAAATGACCGATTTGGTCGTTCCGTTTGTGTTGTTAAACTGATAAACGGTCAAGTTCTTCAATTTAGGGATAAAGACGGTTTTTATGACCTGTTAAAATCTTATGAATTGGCTGGAAAGAAAAGAGCAGATTTTATTAAATCAAAAGAACTTGTTGAAGAATTGAAAAAGTCTGATGAGGACAATGACGATATGCAAGAGGTGGGCAAGAACACTTATATCTGTGTAAAATACACTCTGATTAAAGATGGAACAGAGAAAGTTTATCGTCTTTTCCCATCTCGTAGAGTTGATTATGATATCATTGACAACTGTTATGATTTTTATAAGCAACATAAAAAAGAAACTAAAAAGAGTGAGGTAAAATAGTGAGTAGCTTTAAAACTAAAAAAGGAAAATCGACAGATATTTTCCATTCGTATGCTTATAGGAAAGCAAAATTTCCAATGCGTCAAGCAATGGCTTTTAATAAGCCGTTTTTGGACAGCTTAACCGCGAGAGATAAATATCTTATGCGTGGTTATGCTCAGGCAAAAATCGAAGAAATGCAAGCGTTCAAATATAAGCATCCAAAGTATAAGCGCGAAACTGCACGTAAAAACGCGTATTCAGCAAATGATATCGCTAAGCATTTTAGTAAATTTTGATAATCGAAAAAAGCCATATTTTATGGCTTTTCCATAGGAATTTACCTACCTATGCTGATGAGATAGGTTAAACAAAAGATGAGGTGAAAAATGTTTAGAGAGGGGAACGATATTTTTATTTGTAAAAATGATATTGATACAAATTACACATTTTTAGCAAATCGTGGTTTTGGCTCTTTCAATAAGGCATATTTGCAGCGTGAGTTTGACGATTATATAGATTTGTATGGATACGATGAAATAAAACTTACTGGCAGCAAGATAGATAAAAAAAGACAAAGGCATACACAGTTTGCTAATTTATATAAATTCTATAACTTTGTTGTTAAAGGTAAGGATAGATAACTAAGCATTTGTGATTGTCAATTGTTTCAAAATTGCTTTCATAACCTTTGTTGTGTAGAATTTTTCTTAAAATTTCAAAATCACAGTCCTCATACTCTGGTTTTTCGATATTTGTTCCAAGTCCAGTGGTTTTATGGTCTTGTTCCTTTAAACTTTTAAATCCTTCAATAAGATTTTCTGCAAGTTCAAATTCGTTCATGGCTTTTACTCCTTTAAAACAAATTTTAAAGAAATTATTTCAAAAAGTCAAATAAAAGGGGGTGATATAATTTGGAAATAACTTTTGATAAGTTCATGGATTTATCCAAGCGCCAGGGCAAAGTTCTTATTTGCGGTGAAGAAGGTGCTGGGAAAACCCTTTTAACAACCTATATAGCAATTCAAAAAATGTTGCGTGGCATGGAAGATTGTTGGAAAAGTTACGAAAAAGTTGATAAATACAACTCTCTTGGCTTTAAGTTTTCAAAAAATTATGAACATCTTTGTTTTTCAAACTTTGATATTAACTGTTCTGGAACTCGTATTCCATCTTTTAAATCTTATGTAGTTGACCCTTTTAGGCTTGGGCTTTATTGTGAAGATTACGAAACAGTCATGTTGCCGCCTGGGGCGTTTATACTTTTAACAGAGGCTCAGCGTGTTTTAAATGCATATAAGTGGCAATATATTCGCCCAGAAATTCGCGGTTATTGGGAAACCTCTCGGCAATATGGCATTGAAATTATATGTGATACAAATCAGCCCAATTTGATTTATAGTGGCATGAGGTCTTTGTTTAATAGGGTGATTTATCTTTATGATTTTGTTGAAGAAATTAAAGATAAAGATGGCATTGTTGTTGGGCATAAACTATATGTCAAAGATTTTAAAAGATATAGTTTTTTTGAAAGATATCTTCAAAGTGGCAAAGAAGAATTGGTTAACGCTAGTTATTGTTTGATTTTAAACAAATGTGTATATCCAAATTTTAACTCTTATCAGTGTGAAATGCTGCATCTGAAAGGTCGTGAAGAAGAAGATTTTAATATTACGCATTTTCCAGAGATAAAATCTATTGCAGATATAGAGATGTTTGCAGAGAATTTTGGGTTGTATGCAAAGGATGGTTATTATGTTAAGCCAGGTTATTTAAAGAAAATGAAAGAAGATGTCGAAGAACAAGAAACGGAAATTTTATATTAAGAGGTGAAAAAATGGAAGAAGAACAATATTTTAATGCAGAAACAATGGAACGACTAAACCAAAAGGGAAAACTTATAACTGATACCTCAAAGGTTTTTGAAGAATTAGCAAAGCGAAAAGAGGTTTACAAAACTTTGGGTTGGCGTGGAAAGCGTTTTATGTCCGGCGCAGTTAAAACAGTGCATAAAGATTTTAAACTTGGTTTAAAGAAGATAAATAAAAAAATACCTGTTTATGTGGAACTTCCCAAGTTAAAATCTGTTGGGGATAGCGGTGTTGTAAGTAAAACTTATGATGGTGAAACAACACCATCTTCTTATGAGGTGTCTGATATTCCAAAAATTAAGCATGAACCTTTGAAATCGGATGAGGTGCTTGATTTTACGGATAAAAACCTGTTGACCTAACAAATGGGGTTATTAGGGGTTGCAACCCCTAATCATGGCCTTTGCTGCTTGCAAAGACGGACAAAGCCCTCAACGGACACTCCGTGCGTTGAAAAGGTTAGCACTGTTGGCATGTATGGGCGAGGAAAAGAGGTGTATGTGGGGACATTTTCCTCGTTTCTCCAGCCCCATGCTGACGGACTGTCGGAAACTGCCCGCTGCATGACCCACTTGATGGGCTTGCAAAACTTACGCGACGCAGTTCCTAGTATTACCTAGAACTGCGTCGCATTGTCGCATCGCCCTAAAATATGGGTGTGTAGCCCTTAACACTGTGTCGCATAAGTTCGTAACTGTGTCGCATTTTAATATTTCTTTAAAGTTTTGGAGGTAAATTATGAAAGGAAAAATTGTAAAAGATTTATCATTTAACTTAAATGCACAAGGTAGGCGATGGCTTTTGGTTTTAAATAATCCAATGCAAACTGACGACCAGATGATAGAATATTTACAAAATCTTGAACATTTTAAATATTCTATCTTTCAGCGTGAGAGAGGACATGAGAAAGAAATTGAGCATCTTCATTTATTCATTGTATTTGCTAAAAAACAAAGTTTTTTTACTATAAAAAAATATTTTCCAACTGCATTTATAGTGCAAGCCATAGGTTCCAATGTTCAGTGTCGTAATTATTGTTCAAAAAATGATTTGCGTGTTTCTGGGACTTTTGAACTTGGGCAGTTTGTCGAGGACTATGCTTTGACTGATAAATAGTGTTTATGTAAAAAGATGTCTTTATATATGTTGTATATCATATTTCTTTAAAGTTTTGGAGGAAGATTTTGGAAGAAATAATTGAAGAAGATTTATCACTTACCCCAAATACGCAAGGCCGGCGTTGGCTTTTGACAATCAACAATCCAATGCAAACTGATGACCAAATGATAGAATATTTACAAAACCTTGAACACTTTAAATATTCTATCTTTCAGCGTGAGAAGGGTCACGAAACTGGAACAGAGCATTTTCAATTGTTCATTATTTTCACAATTGGTAAGCGATTTTCTACAATAAAAAATTATTTTCCAACTGCACATATAGAACAGGCCAAGGGTTCCAATGTTCAGTGTCGCGATTATTGTTCAAAAAGTGATACGCGTGTTTCTGGGCCTTTTGAACTTGGACAATTTGCTGAGGAACGTGCCAGGACTGATAAACAAGCATTTTTGCAATTGGCACTCTCAGGTGTAAAAGACGAAGATATTCTTAATCTTTATCCGAGCCTTTATCTTGATAATTTTAAAGATATACCTGGAATTTATCGCCGAGGGTTGCGTGAGCAGTATAAAAATAAAAGCAGAGATGTTGAGGTTACATACATCTATGGCCCACCTGGCACAGGGAAAACTAAATATATCTTTGATAATTTTAAGCCTGACGAGTTTTATCGCGTAACCTTATACAATAACTCTGCTTTTGACGATTATAAAAATGAGGATGTTTTAGTCCTGGACGAATTTAATTCTTCGTTTAAAATAACCGATATGAACCATTTTCTTGACAGATATTATATTCCTTTGCCAGCGCGTTACGACAACAGGTTTGCGGTTTACACCAAGGTTTTTATTATTTCCAACCTGCCACTTTCCAAGCAGTATGTTGACGAGCAAGAGAGAAAGCCAGAATTATATAAGGCTTTCCTGCGAAGAATTGACAATGTATATAGGCTTGATAGTCTTGGTGGGCCTATGATTGTTGAAAAACAAAAAGCAGCTGGAATACAACAAGAAATGGAACTTAAAGAAATTGATGATGGAGATTTGCCATGGTAAAAGAAAAGTATTATTCAATAAAACAAAAAATGAACATGGAAATGCGGTCAATCATTGAACTGCTGGATAAAACTTTGTTCATTAAAATGAGTGACGAAGAAAAACTGAAAAATTTGGAGTATATTCGTTCATGTCGGCTTCGTTATTTAGAGTTTGAAAAACAGTTGCTTATGGAAAAGCAAAGTGCTGGGAAGAAGATAGACAAATATTTTCATGTTTCTGAAAATCATTATTCAAATTTTTAAAAGGAGTTTTTATGAAAAGAAAATTTATTTCAGTTCGTTCAATTATGAATGATATTTCTGCAGAACAAGATTATTTAACATCCTTAAAGGATGATGTTGCCAAATCTGAAAGGCGTCTTAGAATGCTTGGCAAATTACTAAATGTTTTACATTCCAATGATTTTGTAATTTTTGATTGTAGCATATATTATGACGATTGTAAACTTGAATGTTTTTTAAAGCCTTATTTTCTTGAGGATGAATTAAAGGAATTAAAACAAAAGGTCTCGAGTGGTAAAAATTTAAAGAAGAAATGATTTTGTGTGGAGGTAAATATGTGCAACTATTTTGTTTTTGCACTAATTGTTGTTCCAGTGTTGATAGGAATAATGTTCTGTTAATTTTTGTTTTGGGAGATTTACAAATATGGATAAACATATTAAAATTTCAAATACAATGCAAAAAGTTGCTGTTGATATTTTAACAGAGTTTATTTTTTGCAAAAATATGGATGATGTGCTTGACACTGTTAAAAGAAAAATTAGAGAACACGAACTTATGGATGACCCTTTTACAGGCTTGCCTTGTTCTTCAAAAGATTGGTATGAAAGCAAACTTGAATTTGATAGACAATGTGCATATTTTAAATACTTTCCTTGTGATTTTTTAGATTAGTTTATTATATAAAACTATAATTTAAAAGGACGAAGGAAAATAAAAACAACTGGAATAGTAGATAAAACATATCCATTTTGCCGAAGAAAAGTCTTAAGATTTATGTGTCAAACTATTTTTAAAAATTATCGTCAAAATTATCGTCAAAAACTCCTACTCTTTCGTGTTTTAGGGCACTGTGGCGATTGACCACAAGTCGCTTACAAGCAGAGGGTCATAGGTTCGAGCCCTATAACTCCCACCAGATTAAAAACACGACGTGAGTCGTGTTTTTTTTGTTTTGCTTTTGCAAAACAAAGCAACGCAGTTGCAATCTGGTGGGGTTGCGGCTTCGTCGTAAAATCCCTTGCAAGCAAGATTTTACTCCTCGTCTAATACTCCCACCAATAGCGTTATTTGGCACACGACATACGCAAGCCGTGTTTGTTTTCCAAAGCAAAACAAAGCAACTCAGTTGCAATCTGGTGGGGGTTCAAACGCACGGAGGCCCTCGTGCCCAAGCGTTATAACTCCCACTTATAAAGTTCTTCAATATCAGTTTTTTTAACTTTGCTATCTATGTGTGTGTAAACTCTGTCAGTTGTTAAAATCGTTGAATGTCCCATGATATGTTTTCGATAATCTGGTGGGGCTCAGAATTTTGTATAAATTAATCACAAATTCCTTTTGAAAGTTGGCAAATTTGTGATATTATTAACATATAAAACATGGAGGGGAAAATGAAGAACTATTTTATTATTCACGGCAGTTTTGGAAGTTCCCAAGAAAACTGGTTCCCTTGGTTAGAGCAAGAAATCGAGCGGGGGGGCAGGCGAGAGTTTTTAATTTAGACTTCCCAACTGGTGCTGATAAACAAAATTATGCAAATTGGGAAATGGTGCTTAACAGCGTAAAAAGGTTTATTGGCAAAGACAGCGTGTTCTTCTGCCACTCAATTTCCTGCATATTTTTGGTGAAATATTGTGTAAGGAACAACATAAAAATTGGCAAAGCGGTTTTTGTTTCTGGGTTTAACCAATATTTGGGTCTGCCAGAAGATTTTGATGGTGTAAACTGCACCATGTATACAAATCGCGTTCCAGAATTTGTTGGTCTTTGCAAAGAAAGAGTTTGTTTTTATTCAAAAACCGACCCTTTTGTTAAACTGGAAAAACTGCAGGAGTTTGCAAAACTTGTCAAGGCGGAAGAAAGGGTGGTTGACGATGCTGGGCATTTTAACAAGGCGGCAGGTTACACAAAATTTCCTGCACTTAAAGAATTTATATAAGCCAATTTCAATAATTGATTGCAAAAAAAACAGCGCTTTTATACGCTGTTTTTCTTATTGTTTATTACATTCCCATTCCTTCACCTTGTGATTGTCGTGCTGGGCTTTGTGATGCTGCCATTACTGGCTGTGGCTGTTGGAAATTCATGCCTTGGCCATATATGGAAATTGTAACGGCAGGAACACTGCTTTTTACAAAACCTTGTGGCTGTGCTTGAAGTTGTTGTGAAATGTCCACTGGTTGACCGTTTACGGTTACGCTTACACTGTTCCCAAGTGTTTGTTGAACAGCAAGTTCAGTGGTTGTGCCACCATATATAGCAACATTAACAAGTGCTGTTGGTGAAAATGTAGGTTGAATTGGAACAAGTTGAACTGGTGGAACATATCCAATAGGCTGTGGAGTTAAAGTTGGCAATTGTGGATAATAAGGTTGTGGGTAAACAGGTTGAACATAAGGTGGAACGTAAGCAAGTGGCATTGCCATAACGTATGGCACTGGCTGAACGGCATATGGGCACACACCTGCTTGTATTAAGTTGTTAGCCTCGGCACCAGTTACGCTTATAACTTTTGGCGTATTTTGTTCTTCCACTATTTCTTCTTCAGGATTAAAGTTCTCGGCAATCTCATCCAATCCAAAACCGTAGTTGACATAACGTTTATATTTGTGTAAGAATTCTCCAATTGCATGTTGGTCTTTTGCAGGCAATGTGTTAAACTTTGCGGCAATGGTTGCCAGGTCAGTTCTAACGTCATTTACTGCATTAAGTTGTTCTGTGGCAACAGCGATATCGTTTTGTGTATGTGGTTGCGATTTATCAGTAATATCGTTGTATATAGCAGCAGCGAGTTCAGATAAGGCTTGTTCAATAGAGATTTGATTGTAATAAGCGCTTTCAAAGTGTGGTGTATTGTTAAAGAAAACTTGGTCAAAATTGTCATGGAATCTTTGAACGTCAATCAATTTGTTGAATGGACGGAAATATTCTGGTTTTAATGAAGTTAGTTGAGCATCGCTATAAACATCGTAAAGCGAGAGCCCAAGTTGACCATTTTCCATTTCGTCTTCATCCTCATCCTCATCGTCATCGTCTCCATCGTCATCTCCGCCATCACCGTCACTGTAATCTGTAATAGGTCCTGCGGATTCTTCTTCTACTGGTGCAACTGGTGGTGCAACTGGATTTCTTCCTGCTGCTTGTTCTTCTTCTGCTGCAGGTTGTTCTGCTGGCTGTTCTTCTTCTGCTGCAGGCTGTTCTGCTGGGGCAGGTTGTTCTGCTGCTGCTGCACGGAATGGGTTTACTGGGTTTTCTGCTGCTGCAGGTGCTACTGGAATTTCTTCGATTTCTTCTGGATTTTCGTTTGCCGTTTCATTTGCAGGAACCTCTGGAACTACATGGTTCTCTCCCATTGCTTCAGGTGTCACTGGAACTTCTGGGGTTCCTAGGTTTTCTGAAAATTCTTCTTCTGGTTTCTCGGCATGTGCTTCCATTGGTTCTTCTGGTTGCCATTCTGCAAATCCCTGTACCTCGGTAGTAGCTTCACCAAATACGTCTGAAAGTTCGGCATCATCTGCTAAGTCGTTGTTTTCAGGGTGCTCATTGGCACTTGGGAAAATTCTCTCATATCCTTTGTTTTGAACTGAGGTTTCTGCAACCTGTTCTTCTTCTGCGGAATTTTCATCGGTTGATTTGTTTGTTGTTTCTTCAGTTGCTTTATCTGCAGCTTCTTCTGCGGCCGTTTCTTCTGATGGGGCAGGTTGTTCTGCCGTTTCGTCTGTGGCTGCCTCATCTTTTGCCTGGTCGTCTGCTGTCAATCTTTGTGTGTCTTCGGCAACTTTGTCCAATACTTCTTCCACAGAACCATCCCTTAATAAACCAGGTGCAGTTTCTGCGTCTGGAAGAACATTTGTGTAAGTTTCTTCAGGAGTTCGAGCAAGATATTGTTGTTCTTCTTCGCCAAGGGCTTGAAGCCTTGACAAAATTTCATTTTTTACAAGTTCATCTTTTGTATTTTCAAGGCAATTGCTTAAATATGCCTTTTCTTCCTCTAATTTTGCGTCATACTCTGTTTGAAGTGTTACAAGTTCTGTTTGAAGTTCATTATTAACTTCCTCATCCGCTGAAAGTTTAAGGTTTTGTTCTGTTGCAACAATTGCAGCATTAAGTCTTGCTCGCTCTTGTTCCAAACCATTAACTATTGCGGCGGTATATTCTGTGTTCGCAGCGATTGCCTTATCTGTAAGATAATTTTTAATGTTCATGTCAGCAATGGTTTTATCCATCCGTTTTCCAGTATCGGCAATTTTGTGAGCAGCGTCAATTATGGCTTTGTCTTTTTCGTCAAAAATCTGTAATCTCTTTTCGTTTGCTTTTGCTTCCACATGTTCAAGGCGTTCCAGAAGTTTTGCACAATATTCTGTTATTGCCACTTGCGTTTCTGCATCGATTGTGGCTTTTTTAGATTCTACCAAGTCGTTAAGCACTTGTAAGCAAATGTTTGCTTCTTTTTCAAGCGCTTTATCTGTTGCATTGGTAAAGTTTTCTTCGCGCTTGATAACATTGTGGGCTTGCCAAATTGCCAAATTGCCTTCTTCTCTGCATTTTTGTGCAAGAACTGTGCTAAGATATTTCTTCTGCAATGCCTGCCTAACGTTTTCGTAAATGGTTAATGCGGTGTCAGTAAGTTGTTCTGCCTGCTGAATTTGCAAATTCTTAAGTTCTTCCGCTTTTTTGCATCATCTTCGGCGGCAAAAGCCGCAACATTGGCAGTAGTTTCGCGAATTCGCAAATCTTTTTGTTTGTCTAAGATTTCTTGGGTAGTATCATTAATGTTCTGTTTAAGGCGTGCATCGTTGGCTGCGGCTATAGCATCTTGTGTCTGGTTTGCCAGTTCGTTTCTGTGCTGGGTTTCCAATTCTGCAATGGCATTTGCTCTCTCCAAGTCCTTCTCTGCAGATGTAGTGGCAAGGTTGCTTTCAACTTCGGACTCTTTCAACTTTTTCTGCTCTTTACGGGCTTTTTCGTTAAGTTGACCGGTTTCATATGCCTGTTGTGCATTGAAGCCTGCAACTATAGCGGCTGTCTCTGCAGTCTGGAGGGCGCCAAGTGCTTGAAGATTGTTGTCATGTGCAATTTTGGACTTTTCCTCTTGGGCTTCCAAAGCTTCTTTAAAGCGTTTTGATGAGGACTCATCCCACATTGCTTGTGTTGTAAGGCGTTTTTGATTAGCGGTATTCAGGCCTGTATTGAGCCTTTTTGTTGCGTTGTCTGCTTTAACAATACCGCGCTTAAGTGTCCTTCCAACGGCTTTCAATCCATACCAAGCAGCACCCCCTGCAAGTATAAGAGCGTTAACAGGCAGTAAAGCAGCATTTCCAACAAGGCTTAAAGCATGCAGGGCAGTGCTGTCGCCGTTATACTTTATCGTTGCCAAATTTCTGTTCAATGGGCGTGCCAATGCCACATTGGCACGTGGACCTGTTCCTGCTGGGAAAAATGTTGTAATGTCATCTATTTTATAAGGTTTAAGTTTTGCCATAATCTCCTCCTTGAGTTTTATGTTGTCCATATTATAGCAAATTTTGCGTGCATTGTCAATACCCTTTCGACAAAAATATCGCAAGGTTTTTGTGTTTGTTGGCACAAATACTTTACTTTTTTTTTGCCAAGTTTTAAAATTGATAAGTGAAAAGTGTGGGTTTTTGCTTGAAAAAGGCTTTTTGGGCAAGGGCCAGTGCACTGAAAAAGGAGTTGTGGAAATGAAGATTAAGCCTATTTTTGACAGAGTTGTTCTGTTGCCTAAAGAGGCGGAAAAAGAGACCAAAAGTGGCATTATTTTGCCAACTGCTGCACAGGAAAAATCGCAAATTGGCAATGTTGTTGCGGTTGGGGCTGGCGGCCTTGTTGACGGCAAAGAGGTAAAAATGCAGGTTAAAGTTGGGGATGAGGTTTTGTATGCCAAATATTCCGGCACAGAATTTTCTTTGGACGGCAAAAAGTATATAGTTTTAAAGCAAACAGACATTTTGGCTGTTTTAGAAAAATAAGGAGGGGGATATGTCAAAACTGATTAAACAAGGCGAAGAAGCCAGAAAAGCACTTGAAGTGGGCGTGAACAAACTGGCGGACACGGTTAAAATCACACTTGGCCCAAAGGGCAGAAATGTGGTGCTTGGCAAAAAATATGCGTTGCCACTTATCACCAACGATGGCGTTACAATTGCAAAGGAAATTGAACTTTCGGACCCATTTGAAAATTTGGGGGCGGAACTTATCCGCGAGGTTTCTGTTAAAACTAACGATGTTGCAGGGGATGGAACCACAACCGCATGCGTTTTGGCACAAGCCATCATCCGTGAGGGTTTAAAAAACTTTACCGCAGGTGCAAACCCTATTATATTGAAAAAAGGAATTTTTAAAGCGGTTGAAACTGCCACAGAGGAACTTAAAAAACTTTCCAAACCCGTGACAAGTTCCAAAGATATTCAGCAAGTTGCCAGCATTTCCGCTGGGGATGAAGAAATTGGAAAACTTATTTCTCAGGCAATGGAAAAGGTTGGAAAAGATGGCGTTATCACGGTGGAAGAATCGCAAACCATGCAAACCGAACTTTCCGTTGTGGAAGGGATGCAGTTTGACCGTGGATATCTTTCGCCTTACATGAGCACTAACACAGAAAAAATGATAGCCGAACTTGACAACCCTTACATTTTAATTACCGATACAAAAATTTCCAGTTTAAACGAAATTTTGCCTATCTTAGAGCAAATTGTAAAGGTGGGCGGCAAAATGCTTCTTATTGCCGATGATGTTGAAGGCGAGGCATTGACCGCACTTATTTTGAACAAGTTGCGCGGCTCGCTTAATGTGGTTGCCGTTAAAGCACCAAGTTTTGGCGACAAGCGCAAGGCTATGCTTGAAGATATTGCCATTTTAACAGGCGGAACTTTTGTTTCCAGCGAACTTGGCATTGATTTTAAAACATTAACGCTTGATAACCTTGGCAGGGCAAAGAGTGTCAGGGTGGACAAAGACACTACAACCATTGTTGAAGGTGGCGGAAATGCCAAAGATATAAAGGGAAGGGTGGCACAACTTCGCGAGCAGGTCAAGGCCACAACAAGCGATTACGACAAAGAAAAACTTACCGAAAGGCTTGCCAAACTTGCTGGTGGTGTTGCGGTTGTTAAGGTTGGTGCAGCAACAGAAGTGGAAATGAAAGAGAAAAAATTGCGCATTGAAGATGCCCTTTCCGCTACAAAAGCAGCGTCTGAAGAAGGCGTTGTTCCGGGCGGCGGAGTTGCTCTTTTAAAAACCACTCCTGCTGTTAAAAATTTGATTGAAACTTTGGAAGGTGACGAAAAAACTGGCGCACAAATTGTGCTGCGTGCACTGGAAGAACCAATCAGGCAAATTGCACTTAATGCTGGCATTGACGGCGGTGTGGTTGTGAACAAAATATACGACAACTTGGGGCAGCCAGCTTACGGCTTTGATGCTTTAAAGAACGAGTATGGCGATATGCTTAAAAAGGGCATTTTGGACCCAACCAAAGTTACGCGTTCAGCGCTGCAAAATGCGGCATCTGTTTCGGCAACACTGCTTACAACCGAGGCTCTTGTGGTTGAACTGGAAGAACCAAAAAAGGCGGAAGAAAGAGATGTTTATTAAAAATTGAAGGCATAAAGCCTTCTTTTTTTACAAATTTTTTAATAGGTATTGACAAATTTCTGCAAAAAGTGGTAAAATATTTTTTAGCAATAAAGGAGAGTTAAATGGAATATCAAGGAGAAGAACAATACAGGTATCAAGGTTGGGAAGGGCTTCCAATGGTCAAATTGCCTCGTAAATATTTTACCACTGGTCTTGCCGAGGTTTATGAGGTTTTTAAAAGAAAAGAATCCCCAGAGCCAGATGATTACAAAGTGATAAAAGATTTTGTGGATATGTGCAAAATTATTAGCGATGCAATGAACATACGCGATTTAAGCAACAAGCAAACCCATCCTTGCAACTTTTTTGCCGTTGCCCCACACGATGTTGCGCCTTTTGAAGTGATGGATATGTGTTCAAGGCTGGTAAACAAATACCCTCTTGCAGAAGACGATAAAAACTTTCTTGCCATGTTTAAAATAAAGTTGGGCGAGCATTTTCCTAAAACTTCGGAATGGAGAAACTGGTCCGTTGTTGACACACCAAAGGCTTTGAGGCTGTTAAAAACAAAACGAATTGTTAAATTTAACGGAAACGAGGTGACTGTTGATTGCAGTTCTGACGAGGGCTTTGCCAAACTTTGCAAAAATGTGGATGATATCATTGAAAAATACAATTTGCCAAGATATTCTTATTGTGTTTATATGTTGGGGTATGAATTGTCGCGTGGCAGAGAGGCCATCCGCTTGGGCAAGGACGATGATTGCATAACTTACGATAACAAAACAAGCGTTCGCATGAGCCCAGCAAAGCCAACAAAGCCAAAAGAGTTGGTTTAGAAAAAGCGTTTTAAAAACGTTTTTTTTAATGTCAAAATTTGTCACACGTGGTGGAAATTGGTAATAAAAAAATAAATTTTTTCCCTTTTTTTAGGAATTTGATTAAATTTGTGGTATATATAAAGTATATTATTCAAATTTTTGGAGTTAAATTTGGCAGGTTCTGGTTTTGGCGCAGACTTTTTGGCTGAACTTAAACGAAAAAACGACATTGTTTCTGTGGCGTCAAATTATGTTAAGTTAGAGCAAAAAGGCAGCAGATTTTGGGCTTGTTGCCCTTTTCATAGCGAAAAAACACCTTCTTTTTCCATTAATGAGGAGGAGGGCATTTATTATTGCTTTGGCTGCAAAGAAAGCGGAGATGTTATAAAGTTTATTCAAAAAGTTGAAAGTTTGGACTTTATGGATGCGGTCAAATTTTTGGCTGAACGTGCTGGCATGGAAGTTCCGTCGCTTGAAAGGGCGGATGTCCGTCAGAAAAAACAACAGTTAAAAGAGCGTGTTTTAAGCGCGTTAGATTATGCGTATAAGCACTACATGGAGAATTTGTATGCCAAAGACGCCAAGAAGGCACAAGATTATATAAAACTGCGCAAACTGACAAGGCGTGAACTGGAAGATTTTAAGTTGGGATATTCCAAAAACTGGACAGAAATTGTGGAGTATCTTAAGGGTAAAGGTTTCACCGAAAACGAACTTATTCAGGCAGGCATTTGCGCAAAGAAGAACAATCGCGTTTTTGACTGCATTGCCGAGAGGTTGGTTTTTCCTATTTTTAATTCGTTTGGCGAGTGCATCGGCTTCAGCGCACGCGCACTTGAAAAAACCGATTTTGCAAAATATAAAAACACCGCAGAGACCATTGTTTTTCAAAAAGGAAAGGTGGTGTTTGGGGTGCAGTTCCTAAAAGCCCTAAAACAGCAACAAATGCTAGACAAAATCATTTTAGTGGAAGGGCAAATGGATGTTGTGGCAATGCACCGCAGCGGCTTTAAAAGCACTGTTGCCTGCATGGGCACGGCACTTACAGCCGACCATGTGCAAGAACTTAAAAGATACTGCAAAAACATATATCTTTGCTTTGATAACGATGGCGCTGGCACCAAGGCCACACTGCGCGCAATTGAAATGTTCAGGCAAGAGGATGTGGAACTGAAAGTTGTCACGCTGCACGGTGGCAAGGACCCAGATGAAGTTTTAAACAATCTTGGCAAAGAGGGCTTGCAGAAGCAAATTGACGCGGCTTTGCCATATATGGATTACCTTTTGGCGTATTTGCAAAAAACTTACGATAACGGCACGGCAGAAGGCAAGAACAAGTTTGTAAAAAATGCACTTTTGGAAATAAAAAAACTTGGAGATGAAACGCAATACGAGCCATATCTGGAAAAAGTGAGAGAAATTTCAAAAGTGCCGCTGGATGTGCTTAGAAGGAACATAACCGTTGCACAAAAGGTGAAAGAGCCAGAAAAAGAGAAAGAGCCAACCGTTCCAACCGAGCGTGGGAACGAAAAGGCAACAAAATTCATTTTGGCAGCACTTCTTCACAAAAAGGAATATGTGGACAAGCAGATAGATTATCCACGGCTGCTGGAAGAATATGCCAAGTATTTGGAAATAATTGACCAAAACAAACCGCTTTCTGCCATCTTTGACCAAGAAAACGCCAACGAGGACCAATTTTTAATGGAACTTGTAAATTATAACTTTTTAGGTTTGGGCGGCGAAGAAGACAAATATTTTAAAGAGTGTTTGTGGAAGGTGGCTGAACAAAACTTGAAAAAATTGCAGGCAAAACTTAATGAAGAATACAAAATGTGCGAGGATGTTGACAAGCGCATGGAAATTGCAAGGCATTTAGGCAAACTTGCACAACAACTTAAAAACAAAAGTTTGGAGGAATTCAATGTCAGAAGTTCAAGATAAAGACAATTCAGAAAAAATTAAATTGATGTATGAAAAATTGCAGGCATTAGCAATGAAAAAAGGCTCTATTAACGAGGAAGATGTTTGGTTCTCACTTGTAAAAACAGGCGAAAATGCCAAAAACATTGAGGCGTTCTTGGAGAAACTTAAAAAAAGAAAAGTTAAAATAATAAAAACCAGCGAGGACGAGGATGCATACAAAGACAACTTTTCTGACATTGTTATGTCCGTCAGCGTGGACGACCCTGTTAAAATGTATTTAAAAGATATCGGCAAGGTGCCACTTTTATCGGCAGACGAGGAAAGAGAATACGCAAAACGCGCCATGCAAGGCGAGCAATTTGCAAAATCTATGCTGTGCGAGGCGAATTTAAGGCTGGTTGTCAGCGTTGCAAAAAAATATGTTGGCAAAACATCCATGTCTTTTCTTGACCTTATTCAAGAAGGCAACATGGGGCTTCTTCGCGCCGTGGACAAGTTCGATTACACCAAAGGCTTTAAATTTTCCACATATGCCACATGGTGGATTAGGCAGGCAATTACCAGAGCCATGGCGGACCAATCGCGCACCATTCGCATACCTGTGCATATGGTGGAGACCATCAACAAATATGTAAAAGTTACAAGAACGCTGATGCAAAAACTTGGCCGTGAGCCTACCATTGAAGAAATTGCAGCCGAAATGGGCATAACCGTTGCCAAAGTTATGGAAATTCAGCGCACCGCGCAAGACCCAATTTCTCTGGAAACCCCAATGGGCGAAGAAGATGACGGAAAAATGGCAGACGTGATTGTTGACGAAAGCGCCAAATCGCCAGTGGACAGTGCCACGCAAAGTTTGCTACGTGAGCAACTTTTGGCAGTGATTGACACGCTAACTCCGCGTGAGCAAGAGGTCATCCGCCAGCGATATGGCCTTATGGACGGTCGCCAAAAAACTTTGGAAGAAGTTGGCAAAGAATTTTCTGTGACGCGTGAGCGCATCCGTCAAATTGAAGCCAAGGCATTAAGAAAACTTAAACATCCAAACCGCAGCAAACGCCTTACCGACTTTGTGGAATAAATATATAAGGAGTAAAAGCATGAATATTGAAGGAATTTTAAAATATCAAAAATTAGACGGCGAACTTTACAAGGTTGAGCAAAAAATTTCTAACAGTCCTTACAAAAAGAAAGCCAACGAACTTTCTGCCGTGGCAAAAAAATCGCAAAGCAAGTCCACCGAACTGGAGGCGGAAGCAGAAAAGTTGCTCGCCGAGATTAACGATTTAAAAAGCAAGTTCTCCATGAACAAAGCAAAGTTAGATGAAATGCTAAAAAACGATACATCCAAACTTTCAGCGGAGGACATTGAAAAACTTTCCAACGTGAAAGGAAAAATTGTCTCCAATTTGAACATTTTGGAAAAGTTGCTGCAAAAAGCGGCAGAAAACATCAATCAAATTTTGGCAGAATTTAACCGCACAATCAAAACTTTTAACGATGCCAAAGCGCAATACGCCGTTTGCAAGCAAAAGATTGACGAAGAAAATCAACAACTTTCGCCAGAACGTGAAAGGCTGACAAAAGAACTTAAAGCGTTGGAAAAAGGCGTTGACGGCGAACTTTTAGCGGAATACAAGAAAAAACGCCAAGACAACATTTTTCCTGTTATCGTGCCACTCGAAAACGGCTCATTCTGCGGATATTGCCGCATTGAACTTCCAAAGGTTGCCACATCTCGCATAAAAGAAAAAGGCGTTATCACCTGCGAGCACTGCAAAAGATTTATCTATCAAAAATAAAAACACCAATTTCGGTGTTTTTTTATAATATTTTATTTGCCTTTTTAAAAATGTTTTTATTTCTTTTTATGCCGCACCCAAAATGATACGCAATTTTCCATCAAAACTTGCAGGGGAGGATGTATCGGCAATTTCAAAACGAATTGTAATGAAAAGGCAAGGATAGTTGTTGCTGGTGCAGGCTTCAACAACTTGTTTTGGGCTTATTACTTTTTGAGAGGATGACGAATGTTCGGATGCCTCTATCGCTACAAAAAGTGAGCTTATACTTGTTCCAAAAAATCGCTTGAACACCTCCATAATCACATCACCATTTGCATGCAAGCAATCTTTCACATTCTCTATGTCACTATCGGAAAGGCTCTGTCTCCAAAAATTATCAAAGTTCAACTCGTTACACAAAAAGCTTAACTCGCCATATAGCATATTTTGAAAAAAAGCACGTATAGAATTTACATCTCGTGATGAAAAAACTTGTATGGCTTCGCAGTCCATAGTTGGAGAGAATTGAAATCTTGGTTCAACATCTTGAATTCCGCCACCAATTTCAGGGAGATAAGTAAAACCTAAATTAAGTGATTGACCATATAAATCTATTTCAGCGTTAAAGTCAATTCCGTTATTTGTGGGGGATGTGCCGATGCTGTTGCAGTTGGCACCTACTTGTAGAAAAAGATATGTATACATCCACAGAATAAAACTTTGTGTGTATGGCATGTCAGAATGATTAAAGAAAGCAGATGATAGAGCGGTAAACTCGGTGTCAGCAGACGAAATAATAATATCGGGAAGGCGCTTTGCCGTTTCAATGTCTGCTTGTTTGTCATATGTGGACGAAGTTTTCAATTCATCCACGCTTTTAATGCCGGCGTAAGGCACATCTGCCACTTTGGTTTTGGAATTTGGGACAAGGGTGGTGGAGTTTTGCGTGGTTGTTGTGCCATTGTAAAGGTTGGAGGTGAGGGTTACATTCAAGTTTTCTGGCGCAGAAGAAAGTTCTGCCGTTACAGGCAGCAAATTTTGCTCGTCAAAATTTAAAATTGCGTAATTTAACTCTAAATAATCGTCTTGTTGGAACTGAAAATTTCCTAAAGGGTCAAAATCCCCCCCC